>NZ_PJBU01000112.1:0-156641 GCF_002863645.1 Psychrobacter sp. MES7-P7E
TATTAATTATATAGACAAAATATAAAAATAATTTGGTACTTCTAGTTCTTAATCATGACGTACCAAATTATCTGTATTAGAACTTACTACACTATGAAAAACTCTTATCTATATATGAGTATCTTTAGGTAAAAATATCAAAGATCACTTGTTTTGATAGCATCTTTGCTCTCAAAGTCAGCCAACATTTCTGTGATTAGTTGATCTTTTTGATGCCATATCTGTTCTACCCAATCAAACATCTGTGCTTTTATCGCTTCATCTGTTTCATAGCCACCGTTTTTGATCGCCGTAAACAGGTCTTTGGGTATCTCAATATGTCGTACATCGACACCTAAACGCTTGATATTGCCTTTCCATAGATCACTATAAGTGGGAACACCGTCAGGGTAGACAATCGTCATGTCCAAAATCCCATCAATCTCTTCCCCTAATGCACTCATAGCCAGTGATAACCCGCCAGCGCGTGGCTTAAGTAAATGCGTATATGGGGATTTTTGTTTATCATGTTTGCTAGGAGTGAAGCGAGTCCCTTCTAGATAGTTCAATAGTGTAAAAGGCTTGTCCTTGAGCAATGCACATGCTCGTTTCGCTTCTTCGATATCCTTACCCTTTAGAGCAGGGTTTTTGGCGATGGCTTCTTTAGAGTGTCGACGCATCATAGGAAAGTCGAGAAAGTAGAAAGCTTGACCAATGACAGGAATATATATGAGCTCAAACTTGGTAAAAAAGCGCGTCAATGGCAAGCGTTTTTCGCTGATATATTGCACGATACTGGTATCAACCCAAGACTGATGATTGCTAACCAGTAGATACTTACCGTTGGTATGCACATCATCAGGTAAGTTAATGCGCCAATCTTTGCGTGGTAATACGTTGTCGATCAATGCGTTATTGCTATTGATCCAATAGTTCGTCACGTCGATAACGGCTTTGTCAGCGATGGCAGCACCGGTGATAGCCTTGGTAGCACCCATTACCCAGACAGGTAAACCAGCTAACATACTATTAAAAGTGATAACGCTGGTTGCTGTCGTCAGTGAGGCAGCTTTGCCCAATTTTGGAGCGCGTTCATGTAATTTTTGAACGATTGATTTCAATCGCATATCGAATCCTTTTACTCATACCTATGATGAGATATTGATAATGTTGCTGCATGATTTTAGCAGAAATTAATCTCAGTGTACGAGTGTTAACAACAAATAATAAACAGCATTGGTGAATTAGAACGTACAATTATATCAAGATTTTGCCAAAGCGAAATACGAACCAGACCATAAACACAGTCTGTTTTATTTATAAAAACTAACCGATGAAAAAAGAAATATAGCTTGCTCAAAGGTAAAATGTTTGTAGATGATATTTTGAGTTCAAATATAGCCCTTATATGCTGGCTAGTCTATGAATTTTGTACAGAACCTCTTTTTATAGATTCACAGTGCTACTCGCACATTAGTACTGAGCAAATACTAAGGAAGTTAGATATGAAGCGACTACGTTTGATAGCAGATAGGTTATCAATAAATAAAAAAAGGGCGTATCAAGAATTATCTCAATACGCCCTTTGCAATTTAACTGGTTAGATATTAATCAGCCAAATAATCGAGTGAATCAACACTCTATATTTACTATATCAATTAGCCGTGCATACCACGGATAGGGTAGTTGTTTTCTGGGTTTCTAACAAAAGCCAAACCATTTGCCAAGGCTTCAAGATCTGGTCTAGAGAACGGTGCGTTCGAGATATCAACGATATGTACTTTTCCTTCAGCATTGATAACGAATACAGCAGGTTCAGCGAAAGGATGATCAGTTTCTTTTTCTGAACGTGGGTCAGAGATATATAGACCTAGCGTATTCATCTGTTCGATAGTCAGACCATAAGCCATAGGGAAGCTAACATCTATTTGATCTAGATGACCTTCTAACTGCTCTTTGCTGTCTGCAGATACTGCGATGATATCGACACCAACGTCATAGAAAGACTGTTTTACTGTCTCTAAGGTATTTAGATATTTTGTGCAAATTGGGCAATGCTTACCGCGGTATACAACGACCAGTTTCCAATCATGACCGTTTTCAGGTTTGCCTAATGAAGTCATTTCACCATTTAATACTTGTACTTCCATTTCAGGAAACGTAGTACCGGCCTGAATTTTTTGAGCATAATCTGTTGACATAGTTTTTATCCTTTTTGATAGTATTTTTGTGGTTAGTTGGTATTTAACAGCCTTACAGTAGCAGTCTTAAGTGCAAAAGTATTGGATGTTTACAGTAGTTCCAAGTAGTAATAGGAAAAGTTAACATTACCTTTAAAATTGCTCAATAAGACTACTTAAGTAGGCTAGGGCATATCATCAATTAGCACATTGAAACATTTAGTGGTCTTAAAATGGCTAAATTTTGTCAAACATCGTCAGAAATCTTGTCAATATGTTCATATTTGCGGCGAGTTCTTCCTTGTTTGACTGCAATTTTTCTCATTTTGAGCCTCACAATCTAAATGATGACACGCCCTAGTAAGTCATAGACAAAGCGTCTACTTTTTCGCTTCTTCAGTTGTCTGAGCGTCTAATTTATCTTGAGTTTTTAGCTCAAAATCTGAGGCGTCATGACGTTCGTGTAATTGCTCAGCAGGTTCACCCCAAGTGCGGTTTACCTTTCGACCACGTTGCACAGCAGGACGCTCTAAAATCTCAGTTGCCCAGCGGCGTACATTTGGATAGCTCTCAACTTGTAGGAACTCTCCTGCATTGTATGCTTCACCTAGTATTAGATTGCCATACCAAGGCCAAGTGGCGATATCTGCAATCGTATACTCATCGCCGCCTAGATAGCGATTTTCTGCAAGCTCTCGTTCTAGTACATCTAATTGGCGTTTTACTTCCATCGTAAATCGATTGATAGGGTACTCAAATTTTTCTGGTGCATAAAAGTAGAAATGTCCAAAACCGCCGCCCAAGTAAGGAGCAGAGCCTTGTAACCAGAAGAGCCAATTCATGACTTCAGTGCGTGCTGCTGCATCTTTAGGCAGTAGTTTTCCGAATTTTTCGGCAAGATAAAACAAAATAGCGCCACTCTCAAACACACGGCTACCAGTTTCTGTATCCAAAAGTACAGGAATTTTTGAGTTTGGATTTAGCGCAACGAAACCTGATGAGAACTGTCCGCCTTCACCAATTTGAATCAGGTGCGCGTCGTACTCAGCTTCTGTCACACCCAACGCCAATAACTCTTCGACCATAATGGTGACTTTTTGACCGTTAGGGGTACCCATTGAGTAAATCTGCAACGGATGTTTGCCGCGAGGTAGTTCTGCTTCATGCGTTGGGCCAGCGATAGGGCGGTTGACACTTGCCCACTTACCGCCGCTTTCTGCATCCCATGTCCAGACGCTGGGTGGCTCGTAATGATTAGAGTTTGACATAATGATGATACCTTTTTATATACTGTGCTCAGTAGGGTGTAATTGGTAAATCAGATCCAGTTTATTGTTTTTATTCTGGCATGTCTGCTAGTTGCTTTAAGATGTTTTTGTAGTTGTCTACACCTTGCGCGCCGCTCACCAGATGCCGACCGTTGAAGATAACGGATGGTACGCTTTGAACACCTTGCTGCTTTGAATGCTGTACGGCTTCACGTATCACATTGGCAAAGCGTTGATCTGCGATAACGGCGAGTGCTTCATTACGATCTAGTCCAATATCTGCTGCGACATCTGCCAGTACGGTACTGTCAGCCACGTTTTTATTATCAACGAAGTGTGCAACGAATAATGCTTGTTTTAGGTCGTGCATACGTCCTTGCTGATCAGCCCAATGCAGCAACTGATGCGCATTAAAAGTATTGTAGGTACGGAAATCATCGGTAAACTGAAAATTAAATCCAGCTTCTGCACCTGCTGCTGTCATTCTAGCTCGGCTCTCTTTAACGTCTTCAGCAGTTGTACCGTACTTCTCCATAATATGCTCACGATAGTTTCGTCCTCCGTGCGGCGTATTAGGATTTAGTTCAAATGGATGCCAATGAATCTCGTGCGGCGTGTTGGTTTGTTTTAATGCCTCGGCCAATTGGCTATAACCGATAGCGCACCAAGGGCATACAACGTCTGACACGATGTCTATTTGTAAGGGTTTTTTTGCCTGTTCCATAGGATCTCTCATTAGCGATAAATTAAAATGAAAAACTGCTGCCCGAAGATGTTTCGAACAACAGTATGAAAACATCAAATGGACTGTGTCAGCGTTAGCCGAAAAACGTATTAGTCAGCTTTATGCCATTCAAATTTCTGAAATGGTTTGTCGACTGGTGTGTTAGCTAGGTGGTTCGTATAGTTGCTCATGACCTTTTGAGCAGCACCAAGAATAACTTCAAGAATTTGACGCTTGGTGTAGCCTGCATCTAAAAACGCTTGAACCGCGCTGTCATCAACGTTACCACGATTACGGACTACAGATAGTGTGAAGGTACGCAATGCTTCCAATTTTTCAGTTGGTAGTGGCGTTTCATCACGTAATGCATCAGTGATAGCGTCATCTACTTTCATGCTCTTAGCAATACCAGTATGCGCAGGCACACAGTAATGGCAAGCATGCTCAACGTTGATAGTTTGCCATACCACAGTGGTTTCTTCGTCATCAAAGCTACTGTCTAAAAACAGTTGATGTAGCTGTTGGTAGCCTTCGAGCAAGCCAGGTGCTTCAGCCATCACGGCGTGTAGGTTAGGTACCATACCAAATGCTTTGATAGAAGAATCAAGTAAGTCTTTGCTTTCTGCTGGGGCTGTGTCTTTATCGTGTAGAGTAAATTCGGTCATAATATAATTCCTGATAATAGGTTTAAGATTTAGTGTGTTTTAGAGTTTTCATGCCCGCTTCAAAGCAGTCGCTGATTTACATTTAATTATTGGCTTGAGTAATTACTCAAAATTAGCAACTTTGTTTAGCAAGCGAGTCAATAGAGACTACTATAAATGATATTGAGCAGTCGCTCAATAATTATTTGAGTAATCGTTCAAGTAAATTGTAATGGATCAATTACATTCCTCTGCGTAATTCATATTATTCTATTAATATCAGTAGCTTAAGAAGGCAACACTGTGTAAGTAGTGAGGCAGAAATAATAGTAATAAAGCGATTGTTAGTGTTAATAACATTATTTTCTCTAGTATTACGACAAAGCTTATTGAAATGATTGAGTGAATCGAGATTAATGAACTTCTGTCATCTCATGTAGCACGAATGATTCAACTGCGCCTTCTGTTGAGGCAGAGAAGTCTTTTAAGTGTTGGTTTTCCATATGGATTTGCCATAGCTCGCGCGTAGCCCAGCTTTCATGAAACATAAAGTGAGTGGGTTTCTCATTATCTTGGAACAAATCATAACGAATACAGCCTTCTTCGCTGCGAGTAGCTGGTATGAGTTTTTCGAGCTCAGCTTTTACGAGAGCGATGCTATCGTCCTTTGCTGTTATATGGGCGATGACGGTTAATGTAGTCATTTCTAATCCTTTGAGTTGGTGGGATGGTTAGACAAGTTGTGAGGATGGCTGTTGGCAAAAGAGTCTATATGCGAACAGAGTTATATCGACACTGTGTTTATTATATCAATATATAACATTACTTGAACGACCGTTCATTTGTGGTTATAGTGTATATCAGACAATAAAAATGTGCTTCAAACTTCGACGTCTATTTTTGTTCTCTCATTACAGCTTTTATAGTCATTAGTATAGTCACTAGATTTGATAGTCATCAAACGACTGTCTTCATATAATAGGATAAAGTTATGCTTAAATTTTATTTTCATCAAACGCCAAACCCAATGAAAGTAGCATTGTTTCTTGAAGAAACTGGGCTGCCTTATGAACTTGTTGCAGTAGATACGCTAAAAGGTGAGCAGCATACACCTGAGTACCGTGCTATCAACCCAAACGGCAAAACACCTGCCCTAGAAGATGATGGCAAACGCGTGTTTGATTCTACGGCTATCTTGATGTATCTTTCTGAAAAAACAGGCAAGCTGGCAGGACAGCCAGAAGATCGTAGCGAGATGCTATCGTGGCTAATGTTTGTAGCATCTGGATTGGGCCCTTTTTCTGGTCAATCTGTTCACTTTAGACATAAAGCGCCAGAAAAAATCCCATATGCCATTAATCGCTACCTTCGTGAGGCTGAGCGTCATTATGAAGTGCTAGATACGCACCTAGAAGGCCGTGAATATATGGTTGGTGATAGCTACTCAATCGCTGATATTTCTACTTGGGGCTGGATTGATAAGGCGACAGTTGTACTAAGCGAAGGCGGCTTGGATAATTATCCGAATCTAAAGCGCTGGTTTGATAGCATTAATGCTCGTCCAGCGGTACAAAAAGCCCGTGACATTCCTAAAGGTATTGATTTCAAAACTGAGTTTGACGACGTTGCTGCACGCGCGCTTTATCCGCAAAACTTTGATAAAAATAGTTAATCGAAGCAAAGAGACTCAATAAGTCTTATAATATAAAAAGTGATTAAAACCAGTAACTAAGGTTGATTCTACAAACTTTGCCTTAAAATAGATTTTAATGACTATGTGCAGAATTCCTCTACCTTTAAAGTAGAGGGATGAGTATATCATTATTTTTTAGTATAGCTTAAGATGTTATCATACCTTATGCCCAAACAAATCTTAAAAGCTTATAAAGTGAGATTATATCCAAATGACGAACAGCAAGTATTCTTTGCTAAATCATTTGGATGTACCCGCTTTATTTGGAATAAGATGTTGTCTGATAAGGTTAATCATTATAAAGCAAATAAAACGATTCTAAACAACACCCCTGCTCAGTATAAAAAAGAGTTTGAATGGCTCAAAGAAGTAGATAGCTTAGCGTTAGCTAACGTGCAGCAGAACCTTCGCAGCGCCTATAAAAAGTTTTTCGAACAAGGCACAGGCTTCCCTAAATTCAAGAAAAAAGGTATCAAAGACAGCTACACCACTAACAACCAAAAAGGGACGGTTGCACTCACATATAACAGTGTCAAACTCCCTAAAATTGGTCATATCAAAGCAAAAATACATCGCCGCATTAATGGGCTTATTAAAAGTGCCACTATCAGCGCAACTCCATCTGGTAAGTACTTTGTCAGCCTATTGGTTGAAACAGTAGTGGAGCCGCTACCAAAGACTTATTCTAATATAGGCATTGATTTAGGATTGACCAACTTTATTGTCTTATCAGACAGTACTAAAGTTGCTAATCCTAGGTTTCTATCGAAGCTGAAAGACAAGCTTGCGCGTGAGCAAAAGATTTTAGCCAAACGTAGAGAGGTTGCTAAAGCTCAGCAGCGTAAGCTGTCAGACAGTCGTAATTATCAAAAGCAAAAAGTTAAAGTCGCGAAGATTTACGAAAAAATAACCAACCAGCGTCTTGATTTTCTACATAAACTCTCATTCAATATCATCAAAAACCACGATGTCATTGCTATAGAGGACTTGAACATTAAAGGGATGGTTAAAAACAGAAAGCTTGCCAAAGCTATTAACGATAGTTCATGGTCAGTCTTTACAATTATGCTTGCTTATAAAGCAGAATGGTATGACAAAGCGCTTGTGAGAATAGACCAATGGTATCCGTCATCTAAAACATGCTCAGGCTGTGATTATGTCCTTGGCAAAGATGACCTTAAACTCAGCGATAGATTATGGGACTGCCCAAGGTGTCTACAGACCCATGATCGAGACATCAATGCCAGCATCAATATCTTAAATCAAGGATTGATATTGGTTAAACAATCAAAAACTGTCGGTGCGATAGGGTTAGCTTAGTAAATTCGCTTAACCGCTGATACAGAATAGCGTATTAAGTAAGAGCGTTACCTAAGAAACCTCTACCTATAAGCAAGGTAGTGGATAGTTCATGGCAAAGTTATTAAGGTGAAAATTATGAGTGCTCCGATAAAGTTCAATCGTGAGGATGTGATCGAAAAAGCAAAAAACCTCTATTGGGAAAAAGGCTATCACGCGACATCAATGCGCAATTTGCAAGATGTGGTGAATATGCATCCAGGTAGTATTTATGCAGCTTTCGGTAGTAAAGATAAACTATTTACAGAGTCACTGAATCGCTATGCTGCAGATGGTGCCAAGAGATTGGCCGACTGTATTGAGCAAAAAGACACAGTGCTAGATGGCTTAAAACATTTTATCCATACGGTGATTGTCTGTAATAGTGCTACTGCGCCTAGCGGTATGTGCATGATCGTCAAGACAGTCGCTGAGCTTACTCAAAATGATAGTCCAGATTTGCTCGCACATGCAACGAATATCTTAGAAGGTATAGAGGCATCGTTTGCTGTGCTCTTTGGACAAGCCATTGATAGCGGTGAGATTAGCGCAGAAAAAGATCCCGTTGAGCTGGCGCGTTATTTCCAAATTCAAATTATAGGTCTCAGGACTTATGCGCAAGTCACTAACGACAATGATGCAGTAGAAAAATATATCGATGATATTTTTAAAAATATCGTATAGCAAAGTTGTATAATCTGATTATGACAGCTCGTATATTTTGTCGTTGACCAATCATCATAGTATTACTAAAAACCCTGATTGCTAGTACATTAGCAATCAGGGTTTTTGTTATCTATTACTGTGCTTTCGGATTGTCATTGATGAATTTCAGTAGAAGCTCAGCCAACGTTTCACCTTGGTCTTCTTGTAGGAAATGACCACCGTTAGTGATAGTCGTATGATTTTGGCCTTTGGTACCAGGAATTAGCTTTTGCATGATGCGATCGCCGCCCCCAGTTACAGGGTCGGAATCACTAAACAGTGTAATAAATGGCTTGCTCCATTTGCTTAGCACGACCCAAGCTGCACGGTTGTTTTCTGAAGCAGGATCATCTGGTGTCGTGGGCACTAGGATAGGAAACTGTCTAGCACCTTCTTTATAGGACTCATCAGGGAAGGGTGCATCGTAAGCATCCAGTACGGCTTGAGACAATGTCGTTGTGGTGCCGCTTTTGATGGTGCCTGCTACATTGAACTGCGGCGTCTCCTGAGAGAACTTCTGCCACTTGCGAAAACCTTCGCCAGGATCATGATCTCCAGTCGGTAGCATCGTGTTGCCTGCTGCGACGCGATCGAATTTATCAGGATGCGCTGCTACTAAGCGTAGGCCGATTAAACCGCCCCAATCTTGACAAAACAGTGTGATATTTTTTAAATCTAATTGATCAAGTACCGATTGCATCCAATCGACATGGCGCTGATAAGTGTAATCAGTACGCGATGCAGGTTTGTCTGAACGTCCAAAACCAGGAAGGTCTGGCGCGATAACGCGGTGTCCTGCTGCTGTTAGTATTGGAATGACTTTACGATACAGATACGCCCAAGAAGGTTCGCCATGTAATAACAAGATAGGGTCGGCATCGCTTGGGCCTTCATCAAGGTAGTGTACGCGCAGCTCGCCACCCTCTGTATCATCGACCATCAAATAATTCGGTTCAAAATCGTAATCTTGCAAGTTAGCAAAATACGAATCAGGCGTCCTGAGTTTTTTCATATATCATCCTTGGTTTAGAAAAATAACAGTGCATTCTGGCACTGGTGTTAGACAATCTATTAAAGGTGGGTCTCTTAGTGCTACTCGACTATCACTGGTAATCCTAGCGATAAGGCTATCTGCCTATAGTTTATATTGATTAAACGTTCAAAATGAAAACTATACCCTACATGCATTCGTTGCTGCAAACATTAATAGTGGATGCGTCAGTAGCATCCACTATATATAGGATAAGTTTTGATAAGGGTAGGTTTTGAGTTTCATTTTATAAGGCTAAACTAATCGTGACGCCAGTAGACCTTTACCACGACATCGGTACGACTTAGTCCAAGTAGGTCTTTCAGTAATGGGCGCAATGCTTTGGCAGTATTTGCTTCTAGTGCTCCCCAAATTTTATCAATTTGTAGAGGGTTATTAGTCAAATAGTCGCCTAACTCTCTGTCGATTAGCGTGGCTAAATCTGCCCCTGAGTTAACCTGATTGGTCACTATAGGCAATATGGTAAAGTGGTCGTTACCATTGTTTTCAGTATCGCAATCAATGCCACTGCGCATTTTTACAGTATCAAAATAGCTTTGATCGCCTGCATCTTGCGTCACACAAACGACCAATGGTGGCGTAGGGTTGTTCCATAGCTCCAGCAGTCGTGCTGCCGTTGGCATCGAGGTCTCATCGACAATCAGTACCGCTTGACCGTTTCGTAAGTGCTCTACCTTTTCTGGAAACTCTCGTTTTGTAACGACGGTCTCGCCCGCTTGTAGTGCTGCTGCCCAGTTGCCACCTGGTGTATCTCCATGCAAAAAAACATCGACCCATGCTCGTATTCCATTATCAGCTTGCCATGCTTTTCTCAAAGTGTAATAGCAGTGAGGACGAGCAGGGCGTACGTTTTCCTTATTGCTATCATTAGTTTTATAGTCACTAGCTTTATTGCCATCAGTGCTGTCAGTCATCAATGCATCGGTCATTGCATTGTGCTCTAAATCAAACAAGTAAGCGTAACCCGCTTCGTTGGTAGGTACTGACGTCGAGCTTGTGACGCCCTTAGCATTACTTAACTGAGCGGTATTATTTAATGGCGTATCACTATTTAATGACGGCATGCTCAATTCAAGGCGCAGCATATTTTTGCTGACTCTATAACTACTTTGCACATCAAATACTTGCTTGGTCAGTTTGATTGTTTTTTTGCCTAGCTTTTTATCTGCTCTTTGTTTTAGCAAGATATATTGGGCTTGCAAATCATCAAGCTGGGAGATAGGTGCAGCAAAAGCGATAAAGAAAGTCTGGTTATGAAGCGAGTTATTTTGAGCGTCAGTTGATTGATTCTCTACGCCTTTTGGACAAGTCTGTATGGCAATACCTTCAGCATAAATATCAGTTATTTGGGCATCGACCAGATCCGATTCGGCGGTAGATAATGAGGTAAATGCACTCAAAAATCCAAGCAGTTCGTCGAGGTGCTCTTCATTAATATGAGCGACCACACTTGCTATTTCAGGATCGTTTAGAGAAGTGTATTGGCTGTTTTGGTTATCAGTGTTTTCTGTAGTAGCTAAAAGAAGGTTGGTCATATAAATACTCGCAATCAACAGAGCGTTGAAATTAAAGTGAATGAGTTTATAGTTAATGATAATTGTTTTTGTTATCATTTACGAGTAAAATCAATTTTTATTGTGGTTTGATCGTCAAAAATTGGTCTACAACCGATGGCCGATGAACCATCATTTTTATGACATATTATTTTTATCAACAATGAGTGCTTATATGCTACGTGCAAACCAGCTGACTATCAGCCGTCAAGGAAATACTCTATTAGACAACGTGACTTGTGAGATTGATACCAATCAACTGGTGGCTTTGGTTGGGCATAATGGGTCTGGCAAGTCGACTTTGATCAAGGCGCTAGCGGGTGAGATGGCAAGTAGTAGCGGCAATGTCACTTTAGATGAGCACAGTATCAATGACTACGGCAGTAAGGAGTTAGCGCGGCAAATGGCATATTTGCCGCAGCAATTGCCAGAAGCTGCTGGATTCACGGTGCGTGAGCTAGTCATGCTAGGGCGCTATCCCCATCAAAAATGGCTGCAAAAGCCAACTCAAATAGATAAAGACAAAGTCGCGCAAGCATTAAAAGTGACTCAAACCGAAGCGTTTGCTGATCGAATTACTGCCACACTATCAGGTGGTGAGCGCGCTCGTGCGTGGCTTGCGATGTGTCTGGCACAAGATACCCGTTACCTATTGCTCGATGAGCCACTTGCTGCGCTTGATATGCATTATCAAATCGAGGTCATTCAGCTAATTCGTCGTTTGGTGGATGAGCAAGGCTTGAGCGTGGTAATTATTATCCATGATATTAATTTGGCAGCGCAATATGCCGATCGAGTCATCGCGCTGAAAAATGGCCAAATATGTCACAATGGCGATATCGCCAGTACCATGCAACCTACCGTGCTACACGATATCTTTAATGTCGATATGCAGTTGCTCAGTCATCCTATTACTGGACAGCCTGTCGCAGTCGCTTAACGTTTGGTTTCTGCTCCTTCTTTCTTTTTAATTCGCCTACAAAGATACGCTTCTATGCCTCCCGTTTTTTATATAGATAAATTATCGAAACTTCCAATAGTTACGTCAGTATCAGTAATGACAACATTGAAATGGTTCGCCCTCGCATTGTGCTTGGTATTGACGGCCTGTAATAGTCAGACATCCACGCAAACAACTGCTACCTCAGAAGCAGAAAACAGTCACAGCGATAGAATGAATATCGTTTCTCCTGACTGGGGTAATGCAGCGACTTTGACGGCGATGGGGCATGCACCAATTGCGACAGGTGATGTCAGGGTTTGGGATAGATGGGTGGGTAGTCCCAAACTGCCAACATCGATCACGGACTTAGGAATCCGTTATCAGCCCAATGCTGAGCTAATCGCCCAACTGCCTGTCGATATGGTCATAGATAATTATTTTTATGAGCATGCACGTAACTTATACGGCGATGTCCCTGCAGAATCTGTGATGTCTGCGGCAAAAGGAGAGACAGCAACTTGGGCTGACTATACCGAGCCGACGCGGGAGCTTGGCATGCTGATCGACAACCCGAAGATGGCTGAGGACTATATTGTACAAAGTCAGAAAGACATACAGCTGGCCAGTCAGCAATTCAAGCAGCGCTATCCAAAAGCCAAGAAATTCGCAGTGGTACAGTTTGCAGATGCCAATAACATGCGTATGTATGTGGCAAATAGTTTATTTCAGCCTGCGTTAGAGCAGATGGATAGAGAGCTTGTGGTATTGGGCAAGGGTAATCAGTGGGGGTTTGTGCCGATACGAATGGGAGATTTGGCGCAATTAGATGATGAGACTTGTTTATTAATTATCGATCCACTAAGCCCAATCACTCGAGCTGAAATTGATGATAGCTTGATTTGGCAGCGCCTAGGTTATGGCAAGACCCGCTGTGTGGGAGAGCTACCACCAGTATGGATTTATGGCGGGATGTCATCATTGGTCAGCTTAGCAGATAACTTGTCAGAAGTTTCACTAAAAGGCGGGGACGTACTATGAGCACCAATGCAGACACTCACAACAAAAACAATAATATCAATAACCACGCCGACAGTTCTCATAACGACAGTGCTCACACGATAACATTAGCCTCTCAAGCAGCAACGGTTTCAAAACCCTCATCAACGTCATCGAAACATTCATCATCATTGAATCAGCCACCGAATCAACCCAGTCCCCAAACTTCTTTATTTGCCAGTATGTCTTGGCGACTATGGGTCATGCTCATCGGATTAGCGGCTTTGTCATTATGGAGTAGCTGGGCGTTGCTAGATCAGCAATGGACGCGCCCACTGAGTGACTTGCTTATACCAAGCTCGCAATTAGATATTGCCAGTATGGCGATACAGCTACATATAGTGGCAACCAGCGTAGTGGCGTTGTTGGCTGGCGGGCTATTAGGCGTGGTCAGTATTTTACTACAGCAATTGGTAAAAAACCCATTAGCATCAGATACAACGCTAGGTGTGGGCGTGGGTGCACAGTTGGCCATGCTTATCGTCACGTTGTTTTTGCCAAGCTTGGCAATTTATGGCGGACTTTATGTAGCCTTTGTAGGAGCTATCATTAGTATGGGTCTGGTGTTTGCCTTATCAGCACCCAGTCGATTTAATCCATTAATTTTGATATTGGCCGGTTTGGTCGTCAATATTTTGCTGGCCGCAGTAGCCAATGTTCTAGTACTGTTTTTTGCTGAGCGTAGTAATGGCATGCTGTCATGGGCGGCTGGGTTTTTGGCACAAAACAGCTGGCATACCAGTATCGCGCTAGTCATCACTGCTATTTTGATGGCGGTTGTATGTCTGCCACTATTGAAACCATTAACGCTAATGAGTCTAGATGACACGCAGGCCAAACGTTTGGGTGTGCCTATTAATGGGATTCGGGCACTGGTTGTATTGGTAGTCGCCGTTGTGACCGCTTTAGTGATTAGTGAAGTTGGTTTAATTGGTTTCATTGGTCTTGGTGCGGCAAGTTTGGTCAATGCGCTGGGCATCTCCGCGATTGGTAAGCGTTTGGCCACTGCCTTTGGGTTGGGGGCGCTGCTGTTATTGTTGACCAGTAATGTCGCGTTACTGCTTGAGCCAATGCTCGATATGCAGATTCCAGCTGGTGCCATGACAGGTATCTTGGGTGCGCCGCTGATTATTTGGCTGATTTTGCGTCAGCGCCGCGCGCGGATAGAGACAGTGACGCCGATGCTTGCGGGTAAGCATACATCTATTGCCTTTTGGCGATGGGGCGTTGGTGTGATCGCTATCATCATGCTGGCTTGTCTTTTTGTACAAGATATCAATGGTTGGGGGCTCAGTACGGACTGGGCGCTCACGCAGCAGTACCGCTTGCCTCGCAGTTTGAGTGCTGCAGCAACAGGCTTGATGTTGGCAGTCGCCGGTGTGCTACTGCAAACCTTAACGCGTAACCCTATGGCCAGTCCTGAGGTGCTAGGTGTCAGTTCAGGTGCTGCATTGGGGGTTATTTTAGGGTTTTTATTATTACCAAGTTTAGGGCTATATGCGGGAGCAGGGACGTTGCTGGTTTCAGGACTGTCAGGAGCGATGGCCGTGCTGCTATTGATTATTTGGCTGGCACGCAGGGTCAGCTCAGGTTATTTATTGTTAGTAGGTATAGGCATTGCCGCCATGATGGATGGGGTGATGCATATGGTCAAGCTTTCAGGAGATCCGCGTCTAGAAGCGATGCTCAGCTGGCTGTCAGGGACAACTTATAGCACGCAGCCCAGTACAGTATGGTATCTCATTGGTATTGCATCTATCTTATTTGCACTCAGTCTACTGCTGATTAAGCCTTTGCGTGTCCTTGGTTTAGGCACAGGTGTGGCACGTAATCTAGGTGTGGCAGTTACACCAGTGACTTTGTCGTTATTGGCATTAGTAGCAGCGCTTAGCACGGCCAGTACGCTTGCCGTTGGCCCATTGAGCTTTATTGGTTTGATGGTGCCACATTTGGCTACTTCACTGGGAGCTGTGAAGCTTGAACGGCAATTGCCACTAGCTGCACTCTTAGGGGCAGGGGTGATGGTGATAGCGGATTGGATTGGCCGTTATGTTATTTTCCCTTATGAGCTGCCAGCGGGCACGATTGCGGCCATTATTGGTGGTGGCTACTTCTTATGGCTCATTCGTAAGGTGCCAGCTTCAGCAAGTAGATAGCTCATGTCTGCAAGCATTGAATTTGAATAGCCGGCAATTTTGTCTTCATTCAGCAGAGGTTTATCTAACCTTATTTGAGCAGCCATTTGATAAGAATAACGATGCTAAGTTTCAGCGAAATTGAATGACGTGCTCGGCAAGCTAGCAAAATAATAACTAGGAGCAAGTCATGCTGACCATCACTCAATTTTATAGTGCCACTGCTTAATGAGCAACGCCCCTATAAATAAAGCACCTATAGATAAGGTATCTACAACTGAGTCGCCTATAAACGAAGCCTCGAATAGTAGTGGTAATGGCTTTACCGACAAACAAGTACAGCAGGTATTACTGACACTATTACTCGGCGGTACGGTCGTCAGCTTTAGTAATAGTGCGCTTAACCCAGCAATTCCTGTTTTTATGTCGGTGTTTGATGTCGATATCGTGATGGGCGGCTGGGTGCTGAATGCTTATGTATTGGCCATGAGTGTGGGGCTGATGCTAAGCGGCTACTTAAACAAAAAGTTTCCTTTTAAGCATGTTTATTTGGCGGCAATTTTTGGATTTATGCTGGGCTCAGTCATTGGGATGCTGGCGTCTAGTATGAGCTTTGTCATCATTGCCAGAGCCATACAAGGACTGAGTGGCGGTCTGATCATCCCACTGTCTATTGGTATGCTGTATCAGATTTATCCGCAGCAGCAGCACGGCAGAGTAATGGCGATATGGGGCATTGTTATTATGATGTCGCTAGCGTTTGGCCCTTTGGTCGGTGCTTACTTGGTTGAGCAGTTTGCGTGGTGGACACTGTTTGCCATTACGTTGCCACTTAGTGTGGCGGTCATGGCGATGGTATGGCGGCTAATACCTGACATGCGCTCACATGATCAAGAAACCCCTTTCGATATCATCGGGTTTGTCAGTTTGATCATCTGGCTACTGGCGATGATGATTTGGCTGAGCACCCTCAAAATAGATTTTACTCACGGTATCTCAAGGCGCGATGATTTGTTAAAAATAGTGGCATTAGGCGCATTGTCTATTTTATTTTTGCTGTCAGCCGTGGCTTGGTGGGCATATGAGCGTCGTCAGCGTCATCCGTTATTGAACGTGCGCTTGTTCAATAATAAGACCTATTTGCACAGTAATATCATTAGCATTAGCCAAACAGTCGGTTTGATGCTGTGTCTCTTGTTATTACCCGTGTTGATACAAGATGTGATGGGTGAGAGTGCCTTATGGACAGGCGTTGTCCTAATGGTCGCGACGCTCGTGGCCAGTATCACCACTCATTACGCTGGCAAGATGGTAGATAAGCAAGGTGCCAGAGGGATTGGCATCGTAGGAATTGCGATTAGTGCGCTGTCTACCTTGATGCTGGCATGGTGCTTGTATCAGCCCACACTTTGGCTACTCATATTGACGATGAGTGTGCGCGGTGTCGGCGTGGGTTTGGCGTATCTGCCAACCACCACAGTGGGTTTTAGTAGCTTACCTAAAGACTCGGTCACTGAGGGAGCTGCACTCAATAATATCAGTCGCCGTATCATCTCTACCATCGTTATCACGTTGACAACCCTTTATATCCATAGTCGAAGCGCGCAGCTACTAGCCGCAGGTAGTGATGTTGGCATAGCAAGCGCTATCCAAGAAATACTGGTGATAATCGCGTTGAGGCTATTGTTCACACTTCCTTCTGCCTGCAAATTACCCCGCGCGCCATAACGATCAACTTCATAGTTGGGCAGCATGTAGATTACCGGTGTCAATGACGATCTGCTTGAAGGCTTATCCCTTTTATCTATTTATTTGAACAAACTTTGAGACAAGCCGCTTATGTCACTGTCTAACCATTTCGCCAAATTTACCAAAGAAACGGACGGTAATTGCAGTAAGTCAGTCAACATGGTCACTCGCTACTTATAAAAACCTATTTGTAAATACTTATAGAAATAAAAATCATTATCATTTAGAATGTCATTCACAAAGTTAGTACATACAGTATTATTTGCTAAATATAACGCGTATCACTGTCCACCTATCCAACTAAGTGAAATAACCTAAGTGAAGTAATTATGAAAAGCCACCATCATGTTGCTCTATCTCTTCTTACCCTTTGTATCAGCCAGCAGTTATACGCCCAAACTAATACCAATTCAGTGCAAAGTGCATCAGGTGTGCAGGCCACCGCTGCGGCGACCCCGAATGCATCATCAAGCGATGTACCTAGTGTGACTTTAGATGCTATTACAGTTAGTGCCAATGCCAAAACAGGCACAGCGCTGGCACAGAAAATCAGTGAAATGCCTGCTGTCACGCAAGTGATTTATGAGGCGGACATTCAGGCGCAGGCGACAGGTAACCGCACGGTTGGGGACATCTTAGCCCAGCTCGTGCCCAGCCTTGGCGTGAGCAGCGGCTCGGTTAGTAACTACGGCACGACCATGCACGGGCGTCCTGTACAGTATTTGCTAAATGGCGTGCCATTATCTGGCTCGCGCAGTCTGTCACGCGAGCTAAACAGCATCGACCCTGAGCAAATTGAGCGCGTCGAAGTGCTCTCAGGTGCGACCAGCATCTATGGCGCGGGGGCAGCCGGCGGTCTGATTAATATTGTGACCAAATCGACGGCAGGCTATGGCTTGACAAGACAGACGCGCCTTGGCATCAACAGCAGCCGCGAATTTAAATCCGACTCGCTCGGCTATCATGTGGGACAAAGCATCGGCTACGGCGGCGAGCGCGTGTATGGTAATGTCGATGTAGACTACGAGACCACAGGTGGCAAGTTTGACAGTCATGGCGACCGCATCAGCCCTGATGCCAACCAAACCGACAACCAAGACACCGATACTATCAGCGTCAACGCCAACCTTGGCTTTGATATTAGCGATACCAAAACCATGAATCTTGCGGCGACTTATTATGACAGCGAGCAAGATACCGATTATGGCGTCGATTACGGCAATGATCTGTCTGTACTGCTAGTAAAAGGTACTATACCGTCACTACGTGCTATCGATGGCGCCAATATCGAAAACCAGCCCTACAATACCAAAAGCTCGGTCAACCTAAACTACAATGACAGCGACTTTTTGGGTTCTAACTTAAGTCTGACAGGCTATTACCGTGACGAAAAGGCGCGCTTTTATCCGTCAGGAAAGCTTTTTAACAAACAAGCCCAAGAGGTATGGGTAAATAATGGCTTGACGGATGAAACAACCTTAGGAAAATTATTGGCTGCATCGGCTGTGGTTACTCAATCAGAAGCGGACATTGAGGTGATGGGATTGCGCGCCGCTATGCAGACTGAAACCGATGTTATGGGTAAAAATACCTTGTTCAGCTATGGCGCGGACTTTGAACGTGAAGAGAGTGAGCAGACCTATTATGGCCAAGACCTGACTACCTTCCTTGCAAGTAATGGCTTGACTTCAACAAGTAATGGTCTGAGCTATAACGGCGGACCAAAAACCACTATCGATAAATGGGGCGCGTTCGTCAATGCCGATGTGGATATGACCGACAAATGGCACACCAGCGCTGGCGTGCGCTATCAAAACATCAAATCGGATACCGACCGTTTTGTGCCCATTTATGAACAGCTATTGGCGGATTATTTTGCGACCAATGGCATCAGTGATATTGCTGACGCTTACGGTATTGATTACGAAGCAGGCGCGGTTGAGGCGGGTAGCAGTAAGCACGACAAAGTGCTGTTTAACCTTGGTACCAGCTATCAGTTGACCGATGACGACCAAGTCTTTGCTAACTTCTCGCAAGGCTTTACCACGGCTGACGTGCAGCGCGCCTTACGTGACGTGCGCGCTGGATTTGTGGTCAACTCAGACAATATTCAGCCCATTTCTATCAATAACTACGAGCTGGGCTGGACAGGTACGCGCGGTGATACCAGCGCAAAGGTTAGCGGTTTTTATAACGACTCAGACAAAACCGTGCGCTTTACCAACGACTATACCGTCGAAGTCGTCGATACGGACGAACGTATTTACGGCGCTGAAGCCTCGCTCACGCATGATTTAAACAAAGACTGGCAAGTAGGCGGCAGTGTTGCTTATACCCGCGGGCAATACAAAAAAGACGGCGACTGGCTGGAGCTGGATGCAGTACGCCTGACGCCACTCAAAGGCACGGCATACGCGCAGTATAACTTTAGCGAAGGCAGTAACATTCGCTTGCAAGCGCTGGCAGTCGGCGGTAGCGACAAGGCTTATAAAGACCAACAGAACGACCCAGACGCGAGTGCGCAGCCATTGACAGGCTATGCGACCTTTGATGTGCTTGGGCAAGTCAAATTACCTGTCGGACGTATGGGCTACGGCGTGTATAATATCTTAAACAAAGACTATCAGACCGTGTATCATCAAACGACCTTTGGCGATTTAAACCGCTTACCTGCTTCAGGGACAACTTACGGCTTGAGCTATACCGTGGATTACTAAAAAGCGTCACGCATTAAAAAACCCTTCATGCTATGAAAATTTAGCGTGAAGGGTTTTTTAATGTTCATAACTCTCTAAATCATTCATCTGCTCCAAGAGTATTTGCTAGCGTTTCCAACTTCACGCTTTATCAGGTGTAAAATTCTTCTTTAGTATTTTATGATTGACTTATAGCGTATCAATGCTAATCTAAGCACTCTTTGGGGAGTAGCCTGCTTTCGTACTGCGAAAGCGTTCGTATCAACATACTTGGCCACATGCCATGGTGCGAACACCTCTCGGTTGGCGAGACCATCGATATATCTACACTGCAGGTCGGGGGTGTGGCTATGTCGTGGACTCTATACTCGACCAGAGAAAATCACATGAATCCTATCGCACTTCTATTACTTGCGCTTTCTATGTCTACGGATGCCTTTTCCGTGGCAATCAG
Organism: Psychrobacter sp. MES7-P7E; assembly: GCF_002863645.1. Classification (NCBI taxonomy): domain Bacteria; kingdom Pseudomonadati; phylum Pseudomonadota; class Gammaproteobacteria; order Moraxellales; family Moraxellaceae; genus Psychrobacter; species Psychrobacter sp. MES7-P7E. The sequence goes on from NZ_PJBU01000112.1 coordinate 20,169, forward strand.
TAAAGGCGCAAGTCTCAAAAACCCTCGTTTTATCGAAGCTTTCAGAATGGGTGTTATTTTTGGCACCATTGAAGCGATCACGCCGATTATTGGTTGGTTAATTGGTCACTCTGCCACATCCTTTATAGATGCGTCTTTTATTGAGGCATGGGATCATTGGGTCGCGTTTGTCATTCTTGCAGCTCTCGGTCTGCACATGCTATATGAGGGACTGAAGCCAAGTGATGAAATGGCAGAAGCACCGTCGAGACACTCTTTCCTTAAACTTGCCATAACTGCATTTGGTACCAGCATCGATGCCATGGCTGTCGGTGTGAGCCTAGCATTTGTAAAGGTCAATATTTTACTGGCGGCAGGTCTTATTGGCTTGGCCACTACAGTAATGGTCACGCTAGGGGTGATGTTAGGCAAGGTGTTAGGTTCATTAATCGGTCATAGAGCTGAAATATTTGGTGGTGTGATGCTCATTGCCATCGGTGCATGGATTTTATTCAGCCATCTTCAATGATTATATACAAACTGTCTACTACGAACAGATAGTCATTACGTGTATAGATCTGTTACTGACTTTTGGATGTAGAAAACCTGTTTACCTAAGAAAAGCCTATCTATATTAATAGTTAGGCTTTTCGGGTCTAAAACTAGTACATTACGCTGTAGCAGTTCGTAAAAGGTCTGAAAAACACAGCACTACAAAATTATCAATAATTATCCGTTGTCAGCGAAGAGGCTTGAATAAAGTGCCTATATCTATGCTTATACACATAGTTGTTATTTACTAAAAAAACAACAGACAATAAAAAAGACCTCCAATCTCTTGAAGGCCTTTTTTATTAAAACTTAAATATGGTGGGCCCAGTAGGACTTGAACCTACGACCAAAGGATTATGAGTCTTATATTCGGTTAAAATACTTGACGATACTTGGCAATAGGTGACGATAGATAGCAATAGATAAGTATAATTATCAATGACTTACGTTTGACTTGGAAATAAATGGCAATACATAAAAATATGTAACGATAATTCAAGAGTATATCAATAGTATACTGGCAGTATATTCGCTGGCATGAGCGAGGTTTTGACACCGCACCAAACCCTGCCTTGAGCGCGATCAAAGGCAGGAAAACCGTAACGGCATGCTGAGAAAGATTCGCAGGTCGGCACTACGCATATTGCGCGGTGCACTGGTATGCCTCATTGGTTAGGTAGTTATCCAAATCGCGCTTATAGTAAACAATACACTTATGGCGTGGTTTAAAAAAGGGTATACCCTTGGTGTTTGTGCAGCGCATTTTTTGCAGCGTTGCGGTTGATACATCCAAGTAGCTTGCGGCATACTCAGGCGTCAGCGGTGTGTCATCTGGATTGTTGATAACAAACTGCTTCATCTTCATTTTTTCGTCTTCAGTGACGTCTTTCCATAACTTCTTAGCCATTCGTATGTACTCCTTCTATTACTTTAAAATCAATCACCCAAAACCAATCTGTGTAATGCACGGCAAGTTTCTTTTCATGTCGTAAGTGTAGGAAAAGAGCGCTAGCCCATTTGCCAATACAGCCTATATCTTCGCAAGTTTGATGTTTGTGATCGCAATAGTCTGGTTTTAACCCCATTGCCTTTGCGTCAGCCTCACTAATGTCTTTTATTCGCTCGATACGAATATCAGTTATTTCTAAGAGCATGCGACTTTCTTCATAGCTGAGATCACAAGATTTGTTATAAGTTAAGTCGCAAGCTGGAATATGAGCTGGATCATCATACGGACCATAACCCCAATCTATTGCATGCTGACCTTCAGTAGATGCGACATATACTGGACCAAGCCAACCGACATCCTCTATAGCGAGAGTTGGCTCTTGTACCCACAATCGATCACCGATATTGCCAAGTGGGCAATGGCCAATACATCGATAGTCTTCCGTATATTGACGTTCTTCACCTTCTGATGGCTCTAATCGCTCTACATAATGAGCGCCTTTTGGGTCAGGAGTGCAACCGTCGTCGTCTAAGAAATCACGGCCGTCATAACGCCAATCGCCACTAAATAAGCATTGCGTATCTTTGGTGTTCTCGATAATAACCCGATGCTGCGTCTTATCACCTGCCAGCACTGCGTTGACTTCTTGTGTGCTGAATATCACTGGACGTTCTTTTGGCTTATTCATGATTGTCTCTCCATACCTGACACATTTGGATTAATGCTAGTGATTAGCGCTTGTCGGCAAGCCTCAACCAAGTAAGGCTTGTCCTTGATAGTCTTAACTACCCACTGCAAGAAGCCACGATCTTTAGGGTCTTTCGCCATATCAGCGATAAGCTTTCCTCTATGGTCATTGCCGATGGGCATAATCTTAGGAATCCGCGCTTCCTCGCTGGCAAGGTATAGCTGTTCCATGCTCGTTATGTCGCCAAGCTCGCATAAGTGTTCTAGCAGCCACAGCGTGAACGTCACATCCCAACCAGCGTTATGAGCATTACGGCAATACTGACGTGCTAGATCAGGATTAATCGCGTAGGTGAGTGCGCCTAGTGAATGACTGTCCAATTCTGGCAGTAATCGACGTGCCAGCGCTTGCGTGCAAATACGTTTGTACTGGCTAACATCGACGCTAGCGTTGGCCGCGACTTGAATATCGTAATCAATATTGTGCCCTATGATGTAGGCTTCACCGACTGGCAGATATTGTGGCACCACAAGCTTATGACTTAATGCGTGCTCTACGTCGCTTGGCATGATGTGAGATACGGCCATAGCACCATAGCTAATTGCGCGGTCTGGCTTGCAGAATCGCACGTTGCTTTGCTGGTTGTCGTCTCTGTAGTAAACAACCTCTGCCACTAGATCGCCTTGGTCATCAAAGGATACGTTACGCCACCCAAGCTGTGTCGCTTCCGCTTCCTTGCTAACATCCGTTGCTTCAAAGTCGATAATCATTGCTGGCGTGGTCATGCTTTTGACTCCTTTACAAATTCATCAAACAGATAGTTATAATCAAAAGGTTGTGCCAAGCCCATTATTGGCGCTTTTTTGTGCTGCTTAGCCTGTAACTCTTCCACGTCAATCTCTTTCGGGAATTTGGTCATATCCTTCTGAGCGCGAACAATAATGTAAGTTTTGCTCATATCCATAAGGCCGCTGCCGTTACGTGCTGCATCGACTGCCATGTTTGCGGCATCGGGTATTGTTTCTCTGCCGCCATAGCTTTGATATTCGATAGTCGCGCAATATCTTTTGCCATCAATCATAAAGACGTGAGCTGTGACTACGAACATGCGCGGCTCATTCATAATCGTGGCGCGTAGCTTTCGGTCCAACCAATCGCCTTCGTACTCAGTGTGAATCCTAACTTCATCGCTGGTGAATGAATTGTTCAGCGGTATGCGCATAAAGCCTTCGTACATTTCCGGCTTGCCAGCTTTAACCTGGTTCGCCTTTTTAACTGCTGCCTTTTTACGCTTGTCACGGTTCTTAGCCTTAGCCATGTGCCACCTCCGGTGTTAATTCATACCAATCTTGCATTGTGAACAAGCCATTTAAGATACTGACTTGCTTAAATATGTGACGCATAAACGTCGCGTCGTAGCGTCCATGCCAGTTGTGCGGCATATAGCTGATTGCTGTGTTCTCGCAAAACTCATAAACCAGAGTCGCTATCGTGTAGCTACCCATGTTTGGGTACAGTTTTTTGATCACAGACGACATGCAGATGAAGTTAAAAGCATCTGTTGGCACGCCAGCGCTGGCAAGCAGTCGTTTAGTTTGTTTTGCATCAAAGCAGACAATGTAGTCATCATTGACGCGACTCATAACTCGGGCCAGCACTTCTTTGTAGTATTTAGCGCCTTCTAAATCTCTATGATGAATGCCGTTTAAGCCTTTTTGCTCGCTAGATATAGCGCGGTGCACAAAACATAACTCATGATTAGATTCATAATTGCGCTTTGGGTTTGTCTCAACAATAAAGTGCGTATTGTCAGTAAATGCGATTTGCGACCAAGATATCTGTGTCGCTTGGGCGTACCTGGTTGTGTCAGTCGCCTGCATATCGATAATTGTTGCTGTTTTTGTGTTCATAGTATTCATTCCGTAGTAGGGGTAGAGTTGCTGCTAAGTCACCTATGCGGTGATAAAAGTTTGGGCAACTGGCATCAGCTAGTTGGTGATTTCTAAGCCACCTGTACGGTGGTATTTCAGCCATCAACGAATAGCAGCTTACGGCTGCAAATCGTTATTCCAAAAAGTTAAAACTGACCGTCAAGCCAGCTTGCGCTCGTCACAGTAAATAGGCGTGTTATCTTTATGCCACTGCTTATGACATGGATCGCACAGCCACATAACATCCAGCGGCTTGTTGTAGTCGCAATGATGACCGTGTAATTCAGCCTCTTGCTGGCAAGTCTCACAGCAAGAAGGTCTGACTATCTTGCCGTCACGCAAGGCGTTATTAACTGCATTGTGTGCTTGGCGTATAGTTGGATTTCGCTCAGCGTAAGCACGTTTGGCAGCACTTGCCTTTCGTTGGCCTCGTTCGGTACGCTGATAATCCTTACGCGCTTGCACGCGGTCAGGATTGTTAGCACGCTGTCTATCGAACTCGCGGCGAGCTTCGATGTTATTAGCTCTGTTAGCTCTAGCCTTGGCGCGTATGCACTCTTTGCAATCGCCAGACTTACCGTCACTGCGGATAGATGATTGGTAAAAATCACCCTCCGCTTTCTCAGTTTCGCAGTATCTACAATAGATCATTGCTATCTCCTAAAAGGGCAAATCATCGTCTGATACTGCGCTTGTTGTGGTGGTCGGACCGCTGTTTGCTGGGTCGCTACTTTGTTGCATTGGTGCACCGCGTTGATAAGTGACGCTGTTATTCTGCGGAGCCTGGTTTGTCATTTGATTATTAAAACCATTTTGCGGTTGTCCATTCATTGCAGCTTCGTTCTCAGCCTTCTCTTTAGATTTTGCGCTGTACTTAATCATTGCTTCCGTCACGGTGTTAAACGCCTCTGGATTGGCTGGCTGATTATTGGCTTTTTCGTGCGGTAGCTGGCGTGATTCAGCATCAAAGACGTTGAACAGCTCAGGCGCACCACGCTTAACCTCAAACTTCGTTTTGTGAAAGTAATATCTATCAGTTAAGAACATACCAACCTTCTTGCCAGCCAGTTCGGGCGCTACTATACCGTTGACGGTCACGTCTTTTTGCTGATCAAAGTCATATTCTTGGTGCGAGCCTTGTACTTGCGATAAAGATGGGACGTTGGCACAAAGCATCATGGCATTGATAATATTTTCGCCTGACCAGCTTTTACCTGATTCGTCAGCGTAAGGGATCTCGATCATAGCGGTTGATTTATCAGCGTTCATAATATGAACCGTTAAGTTATGGACAGCCGGACTCATGCGAGTGTTGGTTTTCCATGCTGCGCTTAGGATTTTATAAACATCGCTAGTATCACCAGTGATGTAGTTTGACTGACCGACTTTAGCAGCCTTTGATTTGTCCAGTTGCCAAAAGGCTTGTTGTGATTGCTGGTTCATGGTGTTGCTCCTGATTTAAAATTAAGCCTGTTCTGGCTGTTGATTTTGGTTTTTAGTAATGCCGTAGTAGTCGCAAATAGCGTCATCCACAGCGTTAAGGTCATTCGGTATCAGTTCGGACTGAAACATATCTTCAGGACTTTTAACCGTGTTGAAGCCGTTATTCTTTGTCATAAAGAAATGACCGTCATCACGAAGCGTTGTTTGAAGTACGGTAGACACAAGGCCTTCTAGTACGATCTTGTCATCTAAAACCTTGCCCATTGTCTTAATACGCTGGCGTCCATTATCTTCTTGGATGTGCGCTAGTATATAAACGCGCTTGTCGTTGCTAACGTGATTGATAGCAGTATCAAACACAGAAAAAGCGTTGTAGGACAAAATGTTGTAGCGATCAAAAGCAGCGCCTTTCTCATACTTCTGATTATTGCCACGTATGTACTCAAGGCTCATGATGTATTGAAAGTCATCAATAACGATAACAGGGGCTTTACTTCTAACTAGCGCGTCGCAAATCTTGGCAGCGCTATCCGTTGCAAGTTTTTTAAAATCTTTGCCGCCACGAAAAGGTAGTGGTTTATTGACGACGTTGATAACACCAGTTTGGCTTGGGTCTAAATGCTTTAGGCTATAGGACTTGCCTTCACCACTATTGCCTAGAATTAAAGTCACGATAGCCATCAGTTGCTCTCCTTATCCGTCATAAAAATACTGTCAAAGTCAGCGAGCAACCTTTCATTGACTTGCTCGTCTGCTGGCTGGCGAGTGGCTGCAAGCTCTTGCTCAGCGTGCCAGCGTCGCTCATCTTCTTGAGACCATTCCCACGCGGCTTGATTAGATTCACTCATGACTCTCTCCCATACGCCTTAGCGATAACATTGTTTGCGTGCCTAGCTGTTTCAGCCTGCTGGCTAGACTCGTACTGATCATCGTCGTACTTGTCGCTCACATTTTCTTCAAGCCATAGTTTGTGCTCTAAGTGCGTGCGATCTTCTGCTTCGATACCGCTATCAATAGCGTTTGCACCAGTAACGATGACTGCGCTGGCGAGTAGGGCGGATATTGCGAGCTTTGCTGTCAGCTCGATGTTGATTTGCTTTATGATGTGTGTCATAATTTACGGACTCCGTAGTAGAGTGTTATGCCCCATTCAGTTCGTGCTGATTGGGGCTTTTCTATGGGTGATTGTTAAGTGCTTTGATTAAAGCGTCTGCGTGGTTTACTGCGGTTTCTGCCGTCGCGTAGCTGGACTTACCAGTATTGGCGGTGATAAGCGCTTGCATGGCAATGGCGGCTAGTTGCTCGCGCTTGGTCAGTTGTTCGGTTTTGTCTACCAAGATTGACTCCTTATTTGATTGGTTTAGTTGTTACGAGATAGACGACTGCGAGCAATCGGCTATGTTGTAATAACTGGTTTTAATGCACTGACTCTCTTACTGCTTTATGAGTCGTCATACTGTTGGTTTCGGGATGAAAGTGAATTTCCATCATTTCTTTGCAGCTTGGACAACTACCACCTCCCAACTCATAAGCTCCCATCATGTGAAAGATACTAGGTGCACAATCAAAACCTTCTAAGCAGTAAGGGCAGTTGATGTCATAACGATCTTGCCAGCCTTTGGGGTTTGAAGGCTCTTGGTTTGTCTTGGTAAGGACTAAGCCTGATTTTGTTTTCTTTACTTCAATACTCATACTTTTTATCTCCGTAGTAGTGGTCGTAGACCGTTAAATGGCTATGGTAAGTAATGCGCTTTGCATCACTTACGATAGCCATCCATTCACGCGCCCAACCTGGTCAAACGCGCTTCAAGATGGTTCTATGTATTCAGGTGTTTTTAAATAGTTTCGGCTAGGTCGTTGCTAGCTGATAATCCATATTATGCAATATTGCATAGATTATTGCAAGAGTGGATAGATTAAATTATCCATAATTGCATAAAATTTAGAATAGGCAATAAAAAACCCACCAAAAGGTGGGCTTGTGAAATTATTGCTTTATTATCTTTCGGTGTTATAAAACCCTAGTTCTACAACAACATTACTCCTTAATTAATCCCAATCCAGCGCTTCACGGTAAACACCCCAACCTAAAGGCTTAACTACAACTAATGTGGCGTGCTTTAGAAAATGGCATATCCAATAATAATAGTATGATCTCATATTGTCCTCAGCATCTGCTTGCGCTCAACTGCAACACCGCAAATAGTAAACGGCACAAAGCGACTGTCTATTATTGGATAATTTTCATTGGACGGTATCAACTGTGAGTACTCTTTACCAGTCTTTTCATCGAATCCACGCGGTCTCCATTTTTTGAAAGTCACCTTTTTCTCACCTTTACGTAAAGCTACTACATAGTCGGCAGGATTTGGTTGCATATCCGGATCAATCAGCACCAGCTCTCCTGACTTGAAGTCAGGCTCCATGCTATCACCCTCCAGGGCAACCCAATAGACATGCTCACCATAACCCTCTCCAAAGATCGGTCTGAACTCATCTGATATGGCATCGTCATGGTACTCGCAAAACTCGCCAGCTTGCACAAAATTCAGTAGAGGAACGTATCTCACAGGCTTTTTTTCTACCACTTTAAAATTATCACCGTCCTCTTGCGTCTTTATTGAATCCGATAAGTCTTTAAACCTTAAATCAGACTCTTCAACACCAAAGTATTTAGCATACTTTTGCACTGTAGTGCTGCTAGGGCTTTTTGTGTCACCGTTAATTATTCTAAATGTCGTGGATTGAGCAATGTTTGATTTTTCTTGCAATTGATAAGCGTTGATATTGTTTTTATCTAATAGGTACTGAATATTTTGCGCTAAGTAAGACATTTAGAACCCTCCTATTTAATCCGGTAAACATTAATTAAATATATTTTATGCAAAAACGGATATTTATGTAATGACCTATCCATAAGTGGGTTGATATTATGCAGATTTGCATTATAATATAAACACTAACCCAAAAAAGGAGTTCAAGCCTCATGCGAGCCTCGCAGCAAATATCAGAGCTTATTGGCGCAGGTATGACGCAAGAATTGATTGCCGAGAAAGCAGATATATACCAATCAAAAGTATCTCGTCTTTTTACTGAAACCACCAAAAACCCAAGATGGCGCGATGTTGAATCAATCAGAAAGCTCCATCAATTTGTAGTCGTTGAAAAAAACAATTGGGACGACTTCAAGACAGGGGAAATGACCAATATTCAAGATATCGAACACGCTTAACCTCTACTACTACGGAGAATAACCATGTCCACAAATCAATTATCACATCAAAAAATGCAACGGTCACGCAACATGCAATCAGACATCTTGCACGCAGTTGCAGAAGCCAAGCAAGTCAACGTCGCAAAATGCCTTGATGTTGACTCAAGCACCGTTGGTCGCTGGCTAGATTCAAGCAAGCCTGATAGTCAGCTCGTGCGCTTCTGCGACATGCTGGCATTTTGCGGTCTAAAAGTCGTGCCAGCTAATGCCAAGCACTACAACAAAGAAAAAATCGACATTCTTTTTCACATCACAAAGTACCACTTCCAGAATTTAGAAGCGGTAGATGACTTCTTTCAAAACGACGCTGGCATGACTGACAGCGCTGATGCTCGTTACAGCCGTACAGATGCTTTGTCAGAGATAAATACCAGCTCAAATATCGTGTCTGAGTTGCTAGCGAGCTTCTATGAAGCCTGCAAGAGCTTGGTTGCACCTAAAAGTGCTAGCAGACCAACGCTGCTAATCGCCAGACTGAGCGCTGTAGAAGAAATAGAGCAGGAACGTCGAGATATCGTTGCTGACGAAACATTGTTTTGTAAGATGTTTTGGATGTTCATGCATATCGCAGCGGTGTTATTAGTGCTATTCACATTGATACATTTTTGGGGAAAGTAATGAAAGTAGAAGGGCATTTTGCAGACTTGAATCGTCACCCTAAGCCTGTTGACCCTGAATGGGCAGCCACTGTTGCCAAATACTTAGAAGAAGTGGGCGCTACCGATCTTGATGACCCAAGCGCACCTAAGCGCAAAACACCGCGCACCGACGCACAGTTAAAAGCGCTAGCAGGTATTGAGCGTAAGAAGGCTGACGAGAAGGCGCAAGCAGAACACCAGGCAGCACTGGCGAGACTAGAAGACGGTACTGCGGTATTGCGTCAGAAGAAAGACCGCACGCCAATACTTGTTACCAAGCCAAAAGCAGCTAAACCAGCTAAGAAAATAGCCAGAGTCGTTGCGGTTAAGAAAGGACCAGCATCGCACCAACTGGCTAAGGCGAGGCGTGATGTACTCATAGCCGATCTAACCGCTGGCAAGATGGTAAAAATGGTGTCTAAGAGCGAAAAGGCTCAAAACAATAACGAGCACAAAGACTATCAAAAGCAGCGCGCTGATCTGGTTTATATCAAAAGAAATATGGACATAACGCTGATTCGTCTGAATTGCCTTCAGACCGGGGAATCGTATTTCATGATCGACAACCTCACACGTCATAAACGAGTCAAGCTATCAGGAAATTTGATTGGGCCAGACCGTGAGCCGCTAATCAAAGCATTGAGTAGCGGCAAGCTTTTTGAAGCGTCAAACGTCACAAAGGGTAAAAAAGCTGGATCGGCAAGTGTGGCTAATTTAGCAGAACGTCATGGCATGGATATTTTTTCAGTCATTAGTGGTCGTGACTTGATCGGCTGGGTAATGCCGCCTAACAGTGATAGCACGCAATAAAAAAAACGCTCATCAATGGGAGTTGATGAGCGTCTTACCAATTAACAAACATATATGAAGATATGCAAGGGAGATTATAACCATGTTAGACACAGATATGCAAGAGATTCTAATGAGTGACTACCTCAGAGTACCCACGCCAATCTTACAAATGCAGCAAGTGCTAAAAAATCCCAGTGCTTACGGCTGCCTACAATTTATTTGGGCAAAGACTGGTGGCTGGTTAAAAGGCAAAGACACGCTGTCTTATTCTCAATTTAAAAATGATGAAAGATATGGTACTGGTCTAAGCGAAAAAACCATACAGCGCGCAGTCGAGAAATTGGCAGAATTGGGTGTCATAAATACCAAGCCAAGTTTTGGTCGCATGTATGAGTTTTCTATTAACTTAGAAAAAGTGGTCGAGTTGGTAGCAGACTTAAAAGCCGAAAAGACTGCTAAAGTCCGGTCAAATAGTCCAGACCCTAGCAATTCAAGTCCGGTCATTTTGTCCTCTTATGCGGTCAATTTGTCTGCAAGTCCGGTCATTTTGTCCAGCAAGTCCGGTCAAATTGACCTACACACTATACCTTTTACACTAGACTTCTACACTAAAAAGATAAAGGCGCAAAAAGATATTTCTGTTTCTCAGTCAAAAAAATCTGATAGTGACACGAAGAAAAAACCGCAATCAAAAACCAAGACCGCTACAAAGAAAAAACCTACCTTCTCAGCTAATGAGTACCCAATTCCTGACTTCATCCAAAAAGAAGTTTGGATTGCGTACAACGACATGCGCGTTACCAAGAAAAAACCAGCTACCGAATACGCTTGCAAACTGTTAGTTGAGAGATTAACTGAATGGCACAACGCTGGCTTGGATATTCACCAGTCAATAAAAAAATCAATCGTCGAGATGTGGACGGATGTGTATCAGCCAAAAACGCGCATCAACCAAGCAGCTCAATCACCAGCCAGCAGACAACGCACAACGCCTGATCCTCTTGCAGTCAACGCAAAGTACGACGTACCAACTGAAATGACTGACGAAGAGAAGCGCGCATGGTTCGCAGATAGCACAGACAGCACCATGCCAAGCGATACCGCCTCAGACAACGATAACAACTACTACGGGTAAATCATTATGAGAAGAATTTTATGTCATTTCAGCTGTGGTGCAGCCAGCGCAGTAGCAACCAAACTAGCAATCAACAAGTACGGCAAAGATCGAGTTGAGGTGCTGAATATTCATATTAAAGAGGAACATCCCGACAACCAGCGTTTTTTGAAAGACTGTGAAGCATGGTTTGGTGTTCCGATCACAACAGTTCAAAACGATAAGTATAACGGTTCTATTTACGAAGTTTTCAAGCAAGGCTATTTAAAGGGTCGTTATGGCGCACCCTGTACGACACAGCTAAAGCGCAAGGTTCGAGCCAAGTTCCAACGTGAAGATGATATTCATATTTTCGGTTATACGGTTGATGAATTACAGCGCTCAATAGATTTTGAAGAAAGAAATGAGCAGCTAGACGTTGATTGGGTTTTGATTGAAGCGAATCTAGCCAAACAAGATTGTTTGGCGATTATCCAAGATGCAGGTATCAAGATACCGTTTATGTATGAACTTGGTTATAAGAATAACAATTGTATTGGTTGCGTCAAAGGTGGCATGGGCTATTGGAACAACATTCGTAAGGATTTTCCTGATGTGTTTGTACGCATGTCAATGGTCGAACGAAATATCGGACACTCCATACTGAAAGAGCCAGTAGGGTCAGCGCCCATATTTCTTGATGAGCTAGACCCGAATCGCGGTGACATGAGAAACGAACTAGATATCGAATGTAGTTTTTTTTGTGAAATGGCTAAAGAGGATTTGATATGAACACAGCATACGAAAACGCCTCACTCAGAAGACCCAGACCTGAACTGCTTGAGCCTACGCATACAGCAGGTCGTGGTAACGCACTAGATAGCGTCATGAGCCGCATGCCATCATTTAACACAGTCTCAGTGGCAACGGATTGTGCAAAACACGGCAAGCAGCGCTGGCAAGTCACAGAAGCGGTTGCTAACACTGGTAACGTGCAGTGCCAAAAATGCCAGTGGGAGCATGATGCGCAGCAAGAGCAGCTGCAATACTTGAAAGGCAGCTTACTTGCCAGCCTAGACATACCAAGCGAGCACATCAACGCTGATTTTAGTCAGTGGACAGTAGGCGGTGATGATCAGACACGCGCACGCATCGCTAAAATCATTAATTTTGCTAAGCATTACGCAGCAAACTACCGCAAAGGCCACGCCAATATCTTGCTAACAGGCAACACAGGCACAGGTAAGACGAAGCTGGCGTGTTTGATTGTCAATGAGATTGTGCGTCAGCGCTACTACGCACAGATGACCGTGGCATTTAAGCGCTCAGGTCAGATTCAGCACGAGATAAAAGCCACTTGGGATAAGACCAGCAGCGACAGCGCAGCGACTTACATTGAGCGTCTGAGTCGTTCTACCGCTTTGATAATTGATGAGGTAGGCGAAGGCGATACGTCAGCAGTGGATAAATGGGCTGATAAAGACCGTGAGCAGCTGTCTGCAATCATCGATAGACGCTATCAGCTGCGCTTGCCAACCATTATCACCACCAATATGACCGAAAAAGAATTTTATGACCATATGGGTGATAGAGCATCGGACCGCTTGAGACAGAACATCGTACAAATTCCTTGCGTCTGGCCCAGCTATCGCGTTTTGACTGGTCGAGTGAGAACACTATGAGTAATAAACCTTTAATGCGGTACCACGGTGCCAAGTGGCGCTTAGCCCCTTGGATTATCAGTCACTTTCCACAGCACCATTGCTACGTTGAGCCGTTTGGTGGCTCAGCAGCTGTGCTGATTAGTAAAGAACCGTCAGTGCGCGAAGTCTATAACGACAAAAATGATGAGATTGTGAATCTGTTTAACGTGATCCGCTGCAACAACATGCGTCCTGATTTGTTAAGACTGCTACACATGACGCCATATAGCCGTACTGAGTTTGAATGGGCAAAAGAGCCAAGTTGCCGCAATCGTGATGGCCGCGGCAAGATTGAATCAGGTTATCCAGCAGTGATGGAGGCTCATAAGTTATTAGTACGTGCACAAATGGGTTTTGGTAGTGCTGGCGCGACTCGCGGTAATACTGGCTTTAGATTAGATACAGCACGTAGCGGTATATCGCTGCAATCGCTTTGGTCAGACTTGCCAGCAAGGGTGTTAGAAGTCACTGAGCGCTTACGCCAAGTGGTTATCGAAAATACCGATGCGTACAACGTGATTAAGCAGCACGACCGTAGCGACACGCTGTTCTATCTTGATCCTCCTTATACGACGGACACGCGCACTAATACAGACAGCTATGGCAAGTTTGAAATGCGTGAGTTTGAGCATAACCGACTACTCGATCTGACTCTAAAGTCAAAAGGTATGTTTGTGATTAGCGGTTATGACAATGAGCTTTATAACGACAAGCTTGCTGGCTGGACCAAATCATCAAGACAGACAGCTATCAGTAGTCATAACGGTAGCGGCAAGCGTACTGAAGTGCTTTGGATATCACCTAACTGTGAGCAGCAACAAATAGATCTTTTTGAGGAGATAAGCGCGTGAGTAAGTTTATAGCTAAGCAATCAGTGATTTTGAGTGATTATGAGAGCCATAGGTCACTATCGTTTCAGTTTTACGAACGCGGTGTGATTGTTGAAAGTAGGCAAGACCAGGTAAACAACAAGGATGGTATGGCGGAGCCGAGACACTTCTCATCCTTGATAGTTTCGCACCTAAAAAATGATGAAGCTATTAAGCTGCGTGACCGCCTTTTAGCTCGCTATCCTCTTGAGACTGGCAAGTGAAAAAAGACCCAGCCGACTATACCCCAGGCGAGCGCAAATACACTGAATTAAAGAAAGCGGTCAAAGCTGGCAAGCCAAACGCTGTGAACTATCTCAAAAACTCAGCTGTGACGCTGGCAGGTGATTTTGTAATCGGTTTATCGTTTAGTAATGACTATCAGCGTTACTCATGTAGCGCGATAGAAATTAATGGGATTCGCTATAACAATCCGTGTCGATGGGATAAAAGCGGTAAAGCAATAGATGACGATTTAAGTGACCTGAATGTTGACTCGGTACATACATCGGTCAGGACGATTTGAAGGGCAGGAGGGCGGTAAATTGGCACGATTAGCTAGGTTTAAGAAGGCAAGAGTGGTAACAGATAAAGATGGTAAGAAAAGTATCGTCATGCCAGCCAAGTCTGAGGATGATATTCAAATCTCAATCATTAAATGGGCGGTGTTGCAGAAATACAAGGGTAGGACATTGGACTACTACATTGTCCACGTTCCAAACGGTGGTTATCGAAAAGGGAGAGAGGGTGCCAAGCTTAAACGCATGGGCGTGCAGGCAGGTTATCCGGACTTGATACTAGATATACCTAAAGGCGGCTATCACGGATTGCGTATTGAGCTCAAGAAACCGAAAGGCAGCGTCACGCGAGACAACCAAAAACAGCGTATTGCAGCATTGATTGATGAAGGGTACTACGCAGAGGTGTGTAAAGGCTTTCAAGACACTACCCAGACCATCAAAAGATACATGGCAGGCGAGTTATTAATTACCGACAAGCAAGGAGAGTATTGTGATTGATCTAATTATTTTAATGGGCCTTGTTGGGATTGTGACTGCAATCGTATTGGCTATCGCGTTTTTAGCGGTTGTGTGGTCAGCAAACGGTGGTGACTACTAACAGATAATAAAAAGCACTCACGTTTGCAGACGTAAGTGCTATAGCTGGCAAGTAACAGAGCAATGTTATTCGCAAAATCATTATACATTATTTTGGGGATAGCTGATGAGTGATACGATTGATAAAACTGACGTAATTGATTTATTAGAGGTGCAAAGTTGGCTAACTGGATGGGGTGATTTTTGCAATCGAGGTACAGTGGGCGGTCACTTGGGCTATCAATCGCCTTGTGCGATCATAATGCGTGATAATGTAGAGCAGCAGAGCGCAAGCGTTCGCCCGGTGATGTGGAATATGGACGATCAGGCGTACTATACACTCATAGACCGAGAACTGGCTGGCATGAAGCAGTCAGGTGATAAAGAGCTTATGATGTGGGCAAGCTTGATACGTCGCTACTATCTGTATGGCATGTCTTATACGCGCCTAAGTAAGTCGGTAGTGAGTGAGTACGAACATGGCGAGGGTACGACGGTACAGACGCATGTGCGCAAGGTGCAACGGCATTTAGCGAATGCTGAGCGACATATTTACGAGGCTATATTGGAGTTGAGTTGATGGGTAGACATTATCAAGACTATATTGCGTTTAAGCGTAAAATCGCAGAGATTGAGCGCCAACTTAACAATAGCGGCTATCAGACTGAGGATGATGAGCGTGAGTGCTGGCTAAGCACGACGCGATATAAGAAGCAAAGTCAAATGGCCTACTTTTTTATCATGCAAGAGTCAATAGACCGCGTTGTTATAGAGATTAAGGAGTATTTAAGATATGTATAATTCTGTTTTTTCTTTATGTGTCACTTAATATACGCAGTCAAGCCCACAGGCCAGCCAGCAATTCAACCCCATGTAAACAAACATCAAGTGTTTTATCGTTAATTTTCATCACAGCGCTAAAACACCTTGATTATTGGCACGACTTAGGGTAAGTTTGTGTTATCGTGAACGGGTAGGTTGATGGATAAGAGGTTGTGTATAGCAACTGCCACACCTAGCCACACTAAATATATTCTAAAAAGCTCATGCCTTAATTGGTGTGGGCTTTTTTTATGTCCTTTTGGCTCATAAGTATCTGCTTGTTGTGAGCCTTTTTTACATGCGAGGTAACGCTCAGGAGTCAGCATGGCAGATAAAACTATTTGCGGTGCTAAGACTCGCTCAGGCAAGCCTTGCCAAAACAAGCCAATCGCTGGCAAGAAGCGCTGCCGTTTGCACGGTGGTTTATCACCAGGCGCGCCCAAGGGCAACAAGAACAACTTAAAACACGGCATCTACAGCCGTATCTTTGATGACAGCCAGTTAGATGACGCGATTGCTATGCAGGGCGATGTGAGTCGTGAGCTTGCTATAGCGCGAATACAGCTCGCTAACTTGTTGACTCATCGTAAGATTCAAGGCGACACGCCACAGCTCGATGAGATTAAAGACGAGACATTGGCTGATGAAGAAGATGAAGAAACGGTCAAGAAGGCGCGGGCAAGAGACGCTCAGCGCTGCGGTGAGTATTATGATCCGGACGAGGACGACTACGGCGGGCAAGAGTCAGAGCCGTTAAAACGTACCCGCGTTTATAAGACACGCGATTGGGCGAGCGAAGAAGCAAGGCTGATTAATCTAATCGCCAAGCTTGAATACCAGATACCTAAGCAAGCAGCAGTAATACTAGAGCTTGAAACACGCAAGAAGGAGCTTGAGAGAAATCCAGTAGGCGGCGCTAAGACAAAAGACTTAGAGAGCATGACAGACGAGGAGTTAGACGAGTATGCTCTTGGATTGCTCAGCGGAAAGTCTTAAAGCTTTATTACCAGGTCTTAATGCTGCTAATAAACGGGCGCTTATTGCGGTCATCAAAGAGCGTGAGAAGCGTAAGAACTACAAGCTGTATAGCTTCTTCCCCGATGACGGGCCATTTGCTAGGCATGGCTATACTAAACATCTATCATTCTTTGCAGACGGCAAGTTCTACGGTTCGCGCCTATTTATGGCAGGCAACCGGGTTGGTAAGACAATCGCTGGCACGTATGAAGATACTTTGCACGCAACCGGCCTTTATCCTGAATGGTGGGTGGGTAAGCGCTTTGATCATCCAACGAAAGGCTGGATTGCTGGCAAGACCAATGAGACGACACGCGATATTCTGCAAGCGGAGTTGTTTGGCAACGTCATCTACAAAGATGGCGGCAAGAAAAAGACCATAGATGGTAGCGGCATCATACCGATTCACTTGATTGATCAAAAGTCTATCAGGTGGAAGTCTGGTGTCGCTGACTTAATCGATACAGTCAAGGTTAAACATGCCAGCGGTGGCTGGTCGTACATTGGCTTGAAGTCATACCAACAAGGCCGAGGGAGCTTTGAAGGTACGGCAATGCACTACATCCATCTGGATGAAGAGCCGCCTGAAGAGGTTTATACCGAGTGTCTAACACGCACAGCGACAACACGCGGTCTGATCTACATCACGTTTACGCCACTAATGGGCGTGACACCGATGGTCAAAGGCTTTATTGAGAAAGCTGATGAAGGCATTAACAGCGTTACTCGCGCAACTTGGGATGACGCACCGCATTTAAGCGAGGACGACAAAGCTAATTATTTAGCGTTATTCCCCAAGCACGAGCATAAAGCACGTATGCAGGGTATACCATACGCAGGTAGCGGTCTGATTTATCCGGTTGATGAAGATGAAATCATCATTGATCGTTTTGATATACCAGCACACTGGCCGCAAATCAAGGGTATGGATTTTGGTTGGGATCACCCAACAACATGCGTCACGCTGGCATGGGACCGCGACAACGACATTGTTTATGTCACAAACGAGTATGCAGCACGCGAGAGAACACCGCGCGAACACGCGCCACACTTTAACGACAATGGTTCATGGCAGCCAGTTGCTTGGCCACACGATGGTTATCAGCACGACAAAGGCAGCGGCTTAACACTCGCTGAGCAGTACCGCGATGAAGGCGTGAACATGCTCGATGAAAATGCCACGCATGATGATGGTAGTAATGGCGTCGAAGCAGGCTTGATGGAAATACTACAGCGCATGGAAACAGGCAGATTGTTTGTCTTCCGTGATTGTACCGAATGGCAGGACGAGCGCAGAACGTATCATCGAGACAAGGGCAAGATCAAGAAGCTATACGATGACTTGATGGATGCCACGCGATACGCAGTGATGATGCTTAGATATGCTCAGGTTAAGCCTAGAGCTGGCGGCAAGAAGGCCAATAACAATAGAACGGTTATCTAGGAGTTGGTATGAGTGGTGATAAGGTTTCAGCTAATTTAAGAGTGCAGCCTAATGACGCACATACAACTCGCCAGCCGACAGAGATTGACAGCGTGTACAGCGACTTACGCGAACAAGAAAAGATAATGGCTGGCTTGATTGAGAAGGCAAAACGCACTGGACTTGATCATCGTCTTATCGCTATGGCTAATACAGATTTTGAGCGTGGATTCATGGCGCTGGATAAAGCTTTAACTACTAATAAGGGATAAGATATGACAGACCTACGAAACAAAGTAACTAAAGAGCAATTGGATGAATTGGTTGCTCAGAGCAAAGTTGAGTATGCAGTATTTGGAAAGAAGCTCACGGTGGCGGTTATTACCCTACCTACCAACTTTAAAGTAACTGGTGAAGCGTCTTGTGTTGATGCAAGTAATTTTAACAAAGAACTTGGTGAGACTTACGCACTTGAGAACGCGGTTAAGAAGCTGTGGGAGCTTGAAGGCTACTTACTCGCTAATGATCGTTATCGTGCTAAGCAAAAGAAGTCTGAGCCATGCACTAATAACTGTGTTGCGCCATGCGAGTATAATTATTTTGTGGTAGGTGGTAGCGCGACTCAAGTGGGAGGCATCAATCTAGCTGATAAATTTGACTTTGGATTAGCGATCCACGCCTTGAAATCAGGTAAAAAGGTCATGCGCGCTGGCTGGAACGGCAAAGGTATGTTCTTGTACTACGTGCCAGCAGCAAGTTATCCAATGCAGCGTAACAGCTTGGAGACGATGGGCGGTATCTTCCCTGATGATATGGTGCCATACGGTGCGTATATCGCAATGAAAACCGCACAAGACAATGTCGTGCCTTGGCTGGCAAGTCAGACCGATGTGCTTGCCGAAGATTGGCAGCTAGCCTAAACAACCAAACATTAAAAGCCACCTCATCGAAGGTGGTTTTTTTTGGGCAAAAAATACTCACCAACTTAAAGGTCGAAGACTATGGATAACTTTATTCCAGCTATCACGCTTGTTCAGGCTGAACCCTATTTGCTTGGGTTCGTCGCTGGCGTGGTTACGCATAAGTTCTATCTTATGAACAAGTGGCGCTTTGCAGACAAAACAAAACAGGCAGGCAAGTAATGTCACTAACGATACGATATGGCGTGCCAGCCCCAGCAGCAGTACGTAAAGGCTATGGACTGGTGGCGTTTGTCTCAAACGTATTCTTTGAAGCAGACGAAGGCGCAACTGCCAACGATGCTGCATTGATACTGTGCCGTCGTGCGTTTGGACTTGGCAAGTCTTATATCGCTGTGCGTCGCAATCAGGCGTACCAGTTGCGCGATAAAGACGGTGCGTTCTTAGCAGACACCGCAGAGGACTGTGCTCAATACTTGTGGAATGGTCATGCAACAGACCGTGAGAAGCATATCGTCATGGATTGCTTGCTTGAAAACATTGATCAGTTGGTCATGCACAAGCCTGAAGGTGAGGATTTGAACCGTAAAGCGCTTGATAAATATTTTGAAGGTGAAGAGACATTCACCCACGGATTAATGGATATTGCTAACTCATGAGTAATCAAGCGACCCACGGCCTTGCCGACGACTTTAAGCTAACAAAGGACGGCAAGTTTCTTGTGTGGGCGCACGATATGTATGAGTACGAGCGCGAAGCACAAGCAGAAGGCCGAGCACTGCGCGCACGCGATGAGCGCTTTTATGATGGTCATCAATTCAGCGACGAAGAAAAGCAGGTCTATGCAGAGCGCAATCAAAAACCGCGCACGTACAACGAGATCAAGCCAGCCGTTGATTGGATTATCGGTAGTGAGCGCCGCGCACGTAGTGACTGGAACGTACTACCGCGCACACAAGATGATGTCGAGCCAGCCCAATTAAAGACCAAGCTTATTAAGTACATTGACGACATCAACAAAGCTAAGTGGCAGCGTAGTACCGCGTTTGAGGATTGCGTCAAGACTGGTGAAGGCTGGACCCGTATCAGCGTAGAGCCAAACGAAGATGGTGAGCTGATGATTCAGCTTAACTATGAGAACTGGCAAAACGTACTGGTCGATGGTCAGTCGGTCAAAGCTGATATGTCTGACTCACGCTATATGTGGGTATCTAAGATTGTTGATTTAGAAACCTTGCAGGCGTGGTTCCCAGATAAAGAAAGCGAGCTTGAGCTGGACGCTGGCGAGTATCAAGAGCTTGAGGATGACTTGAAGTCTGACCAAACAGGCGATGATGGCAACGACTTGTATAACAATGGCTATCGTGCGCGTGGCTGCGGTGACAATGCTATCAATGTGGTGCGCTCAGGCTCAATGAGTATCACGGGCGGCTATTACTCATCAACCCGTCGTGCAGTGCGCGTGTGGGAAATGTGGTATCGCAAAACCGAACGAGTCACGCTACTGGCTAACGCAGGCGGCCTAACAGGTCAGATATTCGACAGCAATAAGCAAGAGCATCAAGCAGCGCTCAAAGCAGGTGCCAAAAAACGCGAGACAGTACGCGAGCAGATGTATATGGCTATCTATACTGCGACGACTGTACTGTTTCATGGCAAGTCAATTTATAAGCATAACCGCTATCCGTTTGTCCGTCGCTTGGCATTCATCGACAAGACAACCAAGTCGCCTTATGGCGTGGTACGTCAGATTGTCGATCCGCAATCAGATTTAAACCAGCGACGCAACTATGCGCTATACCTCATGGCCACACGTCAAGTGATTGCTGAGGAAGATGCAGTAGACGATAAAGACGAAGCTATCAAAGAGGTGGCTAAGGTTAATGGTTATATCGAAGTTAAGAAAGGCAGACGCTTTGAGATACGCGACAATCAATCGCTGGCAGGTCCTCATGTGCAGTTTGCTGAAATGGACAGCGCTTACTTAAAGCAGATAAGCGGTGTGACCAGTGAGAACCGTGGCATGAATCAAAATGCTATGTCCGGTATCGCTATTCAGTCATTGCAAGAGCAAGGCACTGTCATCACCACACCTATCATCGACAATCACCAACTGGCCCATCAAATCGAGGGCGAGATTGTATTGTCATTGTGCGAGCAGTACATCAACCGCGAGATGCAGTTCCGCGTCACAAGTGATATTAAGAACCCCGGCAAGAAAGACTTTGTGGTGCTCAACGAGTCACCGGAGACAGACATCACTGCGACACAGGCAGACTTTGTTATATCAGAGCGTGATTATCGTCAGACAATGCGCCAGGCGCTGTCTGAGCAGCTAATCAACGTCTCAGCACAGATTACGCAAGCCACGGGCAACCCAATGCTGGCGATTGCCTTTATTGAAATGGCGGTTGATTTACAAGACCTACCAAACAAAGAGCGCTTACTCAGCAAAATCCGCGAAGCTACAGGACTGCCACCCATTGATGAAAACGATGAGCAGAAACAAGCGCGTGAAGAAGCACAGGCGCAAGAGCAAGCGGAACAAAAGGCAATGCAGGAGCAGGCGCTTAAACTTGAGATTGCAAAGAAAGAGTCAGCAATCAACCTCGACAACTCACGGGCCAACCAATACAACCGCGAAGGCGAGCGCGAGAAAGCCAATGCTCGTCGTGCTCAAGCTGAAGCAATGGTTAAGTACCTTGAAGCGGCTGGCGTGGTCGTACAAAACGCTGAGCTTACTGCTATTGCTGATGATCTTATTGGCAATATGGACAATATTATGAACGGCACCTTACCAAGTAGTGAGCAACCAGTACAGGGCCAGCCAGTAGAGCAAGCACCAGTACCGATGCAGACAGACGTGCCAGCACCGCAAGAACAACCACCGATGCCAACCCAAGAACAACCCGTCATACCTGAAGGTGGAATACCCGCTGGCGAGGACGGGCAACCGCCAATGTCGCCGGAAGAAGCCGCGATGATGGAGCAAAAGATGGGGCAAGGTATGCCGCCGAGTGAGCAATTATGAGAGATTCAATAGGTCCGTTTGATGTTCAGCATGTTAGTAGGGGTTTATTTGCTATCGAGATTGATGGCAAGTGGCACCAATACAGTGAGACAGCCGAAGTTATTAAAGGTGTTACAGGTGAATTTAAGCCTCCCCAATGGGTGCTTGACCATCAAGCAAAACAAAACAAACCTAATCCATAAGGATAACCACGATGCACGAAGATGACATGAACGACGATTTTGAAATCGACACCACAGAGCTAGACAACTTGCCAGCCGATGAAGTAGGTGCTGACGATGACCTTGATGAAGGTTTTGGCCTGAGCTACGACGGTTTAACCCAAGCTGAGATTGACGCTATCAATAGCCCTGAGAGTGATGACGACGACAATGACCAAGATGACGATGGTGATGCTGGCGATGCTGGCGATGATGTTGCAGCCGACAACGCTGAGACTGACAGCACTGATGACGCTGATACTACTGATCAAGACGACTTCACACAAGAAGCCGCCACGGTAGCAGATAAGCGCGCTTCTATTGATGCAGAGTTCGACGCTAAACACGCTGAGCTTGCCGCATTGGGTGAGCAGTACGATAACGGTGACATCTTAGATGGTGCCTACAATACCGCCAAGGTTCGCATTGAGCGTGATTTAAAACGTATTGAAGCACGCGAGTCTGAGCTGGTCGCTAAAGAAGATGAGATTGCCGAGCGTGAGACAAGCAAGCAAGAGCAGTTTCAGAATGACTTTACTAATGCCGTTACTGAGTTTATGGCACGTCCTGAAAACAAATCATTTGTTGAGGGCAGTCCTGAGTTTGCCGCGCTTGACCAACAGCTAGGCGTCATTGCTCAAAGTATGCCGCCCGGCACACCGTTTGATGTACTACTAGATAAGGCGCGTACCGCAGTATCGTCTTATATGACTTTGCCGGAAGCTGGCAAGAAAGAGAGCAAGCCTACCGATAAGTCGGTTAAGCCAGACCCCGAGACAATGCCTAGTATCTCAAACATGCCAGCAGTCGTTGCTAACAGCAATGATAACGGCAAGTTTGCTCACCTAGACAAGCTTGATGGGCCAGCGCTAGAGCGTGCAATCGCTGATATGAGCGAAGCGCAGCAAAACGAATACCTACTAAACCAATAGGTTAAAACTACTTTATGAACAAAATACGCTATCGAGATTGCAGCATAGGCGATGTTATCGAAGTCACAGGCCCGTGTACCATTGTTGTTGAAAGCAAGAGTGGTCGCTCGCCAAGACTCAAAGTGATAACCGATCAAGGTAGCGACGTGAGTTTTTTAACAGGTGAACAAGCGCATACGTGCTGTGATACCAAAAATAGTCTGACTAAAGGAGACTAATATCATGGCACAGACTAAAATCAACGACAGCCAAGCTGTCAAAAAATGGGCAGGTGCGTTATTCGGTGCCGCTTTCGTAAAGTCTTTTTACGGCAGCAAGCTGATGGCCTCAACCAAGCTTGTCGGTAAAGCTGGTCAAATGGCAAACGCGCCTATTGGTGTTATCAACGATTTAGAAAGCGGTGCAGGTGACAACGTATCATTCGATATGTTTGTTCAGCTTAAAGGCCGTGGTACTTATGGTGATGACGTTTTAGAAGGTAACGAAGAAGATTTAACTGCGTTCACGGACGAAGTTAAGATCAACCAAGTTCGTCATGGTGTGACGCCTGGTGGCAAGATGAACCAGAAGCGCACTATCAATGACTTGCGTGCAATCGCTAAGGTCAAGCTTGAGCGCTGGCACGCGAACCACTTTGA
This sequence comes from Psychrobacter sp. MES7-P7E, assembly GCF_002863645.1. Lineage (NCBI taxonomy): Bacteria > Pseudomonadati > Pseudomonadota > Gammaproteobacteria > Moraxellales > Moraxellaceae > Psychrobacter > Psychrobacter sp. MES7-P7E. The sequence continues at coordinate 44,160 of NZ_PJBU01000112.1, forward strand.
TGATGTTGTGATGACAACCTTGGGCGGTGGCCGTGGTCATGCCAAAGACTTGTATATTCCGCTAGGTGCAACTGCGCCTATCCGTGGCACGATGGACTACCAACAGTACGATGCAGACAGTGTTGTCTATGGTGGTTCAGCGACGTCTAAGGCAAGCATAACCACTGCTGATACCATGTCGCTTGATATGATTGATGAGTTAGTCCTGAAGTCTAAGCGCGGTGGTAAAGCTGATGGTGAGTTCCGTATGGAGCCACTAGAAGAGTCGGCAGAAGAATACTACATGCTGACGCTATCGCCTGAGCAGATTCACGACTTGCGCAAAGATACTGGCACTGGTGGCTGGCTTGATATCCAAAAAGCTGCTGCTGCTGCGAATGGCTATCAAAACCATATCTTTAAAGGCTCGGCTGGTGAGTACAACAAGGTTCACATTAAAGAAGTGAATAGTGTTGTAACGTACAACGACTTTGGTGCTGGTAACAACGTGAAAGCGCATACAGGCGTATTCATGGGCCGTCAGGCTGCTGTGGTCGCCTTTGGTAGTGCAAGCGATAAGAACATGCGCGCCAACTGGGAAGAGAAAGAAAAAGATTATGGCAACCAAGTTGGTATCTCCGCTGGCATGGTGTACGGCACGAAGCTACCAGCGTTTGACGGTAAAGTTGTCAACTCAATGGCAGCTTATACCGCAGTGAGCAAGTCACGCACTTAATCTAACGGATTTACCTTAAAAGCAAGTTGGTCATGCCAGCTTGCTCTTTTATTATCTATTTTTCTATTTAGTATCTCTATAAAGGACACAAGACTATGGCCAAGTTCCAGTCTGAGCGCTATTTGCATAACACGCAGATTCAAAGCTCAATGATTAGCGGTGTGACTAACTCACCAACCATCACTCACAAATTTCTAGCAGACACCACGGTTGCCGTTGGTGACTTTATCCTGATGTGCAAACTACCTGAACGCTCAGCGATTCTAGGTATTGAAGTGGTATGTAGTGCATTGGGCGCTGGCATCACCGCTGATATTGGCACTATGGATGCTGATGAAACTGATATCGATGCTAAGTTCATTGCTGATGGCAACCTTGCCGCACAGAAGTGGATTAAGATCAATGACAATGTAATTGAAGGCCGCCTGGCGAAGATTCACAACCGCCCAACGACTATCGCCATTAAGTTAAAAGGCGCTGGCACGATTCCAAAAGGCTCGTTCATTCACGTCACACCGCATTACCGTCACGCCAACAACGACGAGTAAGCAACTGCTGGTAAGTCATTAAAGCCCACAACGCGAGTCGCTGTGGGCTTTTCCATTTCATCTACTTATTAAAAAAGGAGCCATGTCATGGCTGACGATAAAAAGAACGACGACACTCAAGAGAGTGTTGAGCAGCAATCAACACCTATTCAGTGCCTACTGCGTCGTAAGGGCGGCACTAAAGTCACATTCGGTCACAACCTTGTGAACCAAAAGACTTATCACTTCAAGCCACTAGACAGCGACGACGAAAATTCACCGCATGTCTGTAACGTGGGCGATGAAGAGCACGCAGATCGACTGCTATCAATCCGTGAGTCATATCGCCTATATCGTGGCGATGCAAGTTATGTCGATAAGATTGAAGTCACCAAAGGCGCGGCTATTGATGAGAGCGCGTTCACTAATCGCTTTGATGACATTTTGTCTATCGACTTTGAAACCGCTGAAAACGATACCGTGAAGGACTGGGCGAAAGAAGCGTTAGACCTCACCCCGTCACACAGCGCTAAGATTCGTGAGAAAGCCGCCAGTCTCGATGTTGAAGAGAAGAAAGGCGACAACATGAATGAGCTGCTACGCAAAATCGGTAAAGCGATGCAAGAGGAAGAGCGTGCCGCTAACGATCAAGCCAGCAAAGATAAGTAGCAGGGCTACTAAATACCACTCACATTAGGATGATACCGCTATGTTTAGTAGTCAAGATTTATTGAATGGCGTGCGCATGACGCAGCTAAATGACCCCGATGCGACGACATGGCCTGATTCAACGCTCATCGTAGCGCTGAACGAAGCATTACGTATGTTGGTGTTGGTACGTCCTGATGTTAGTTCAAAGTTTGCCACTATTATTGCATTAGAAGGCTCGCGCCAATTCATTCCTGATGACGGCATACGTCTATTGCGAGTGGTGCGCAATATCAATGCTGATGACACGATTGGGCAAGCTGTGCGCTTGGTGCAGCAAGAGGATATGGACAGCATGTCACCAAGCTGGCACACCACGCAAGGCTACCTTGTCAAAGAATATATGTTTGATGCGCGTACACCAAAATACTTTTATATCTACCCGTCAGTAACGCCTGGTCAAAAAATAGAAATCGAATACAGCAGTCATGTGCCACTGGTCAATGAGCTGAATATCGCAAGCGCAATGCCGGTATCAGAGATATTCTCTCAGCCACTACAAGAGCTGATGCTATACAAGCTGCTATCAGGTGATGCAACCAACGGGAGTAGCGGTACAGATCACTTGCGCGTCGCGATGGAGTTGCTAGGCGTTAAAGATATCGCCGATGAGCGCGTATCGTCAGCACGACGCACTTCAACATAAAAGGATAGACAATGATACAGCTTGATGAGTTCGTCGATGGCGTGAGTATCCATTTAGGCAATGCTGGCACGTCGTCCGTACCGAGAATAGCGATTGTGTTTGCAGCAAGGCAGGTCGTGAAGCAGTTTTGTGACGAGAGTTTGTCATACATTGTTAATGCTTTTGATCCGACTGATGATAAGAACACTGAACGTCAGCCGACATCGACCAGTATTTATATGAGCCGACTTGAGCAGCAATGCAGATTGTCACTACCACGCAATACTCACATCATCAAGGTATGGCAGTTGTCCGACTGTGCGTGCCAGCCTGATGATGAATTAGACGTGATATACGATTTTCCTAATGTGGTAAATCTGTATAGGAAAGATGCTGAATCAAGCAACCTTATTGTCTCACTATCAATAACCCAGCACGCGCTTGAATGTCCTGATTATATATTTCATCAATACTATGACGGTATCTTGTCAGGCATTATCGCCTACTTGCAAGCCATGCCAAATCGTGAATGGGCGATGCCAAACTTTGCAGAAAATCATCAATATAAATTTATGCAAGCCATTGCGCTGGCACGTCGCGCCGTTGACAAAGGTTTCAAGAAGCGCCAAGCGCCCACTTCAATACCCGCTAACTTTGGATAGATTATGAGTAATCAGACTTTTAAGCTAACGCTAGATGCGGCGAGCCTTAATTTGCAAAAGCCGATCACTCATGCGCGTATCGTCAACCAGTATGTAGATATTAATGACAGCATGAGTATCACGGCACCCATTGATAAGTTTGTCACACTGGTTGATCAGTTGGCAGTGGTCGATATGATTGCGACAACGCCCGGCAGTATCTATCAAGTGGTGCTGATGAGTCGCGGTGAGGTCATGCTTGATGCTTACTTTATGATGCCGCCATCTGACAAGCTACTGTCTGAGCTGGAGTTTTATTCAGCATACCCACCGAAGATGCCAAACTCTTGGTTTTGGCGCGAGGTATTCTCTAACTTAAAGTATCGCATGATAACAGTGTATGGCAATTATCAGATAACGCCGGAGGATTGCGACGGTAAAACTATCGTGCGCGTAGCAAGTGATACGCCTTGCACCATCACAATACCCGGTGGTGTTGCGCCTCCTGATTTTACCGGACGTAGCTTAACCATACGCAATGTGAATGACGTTATCGTAACGGTCGCTGGCTTAGGTGCGATAGTCTCGCCAGCAGACGGGGCAATACTAAGGCGCATAGGCAGTACGGTTACGCTGATATATGCTGAGCTTGATACGTGGGACTTGTACGGCGAGCTACCGTAATGGACTACTCGAAGCTTCTTAGAGAAGAAATGCCACTCGCCGTACCTCATCAAAAGCCGCCGAGTAAGTATGCGAGTCACCCTTATCCTTTCGATGTCGAGAGCAGTTACAGCTCAACTGCTGCGCCTTTATCTATAACACTTAAAGAGGTGTTGAGCGTTGCGTATGATTCAGAACAGTACCAATCTATCGCCAAACCCTTAAACATAACATTGAAAGAGCCTATTGTTACTTTAGATAACTTAGAGCCTGATTATTACCAACTGTTTGCCAAACCCTTAAACATAACATTGAAAGAGCCTATTGTTACTTTAGATAACTTAGAGCCTGATTATTACCAACTGTTTGCCAAACCCTTAAACGTCAGCTTATTAAGTGTAGTAATAACTCATAATAAATACGACTTAGAAGCCTACACAATAACACCTGTAGTCAAAAATATAACATTGGAGGTAGTATGAATATTGGAGTATTAGGGCGTGTTAAGTGCGTCAAAAAAGCACAAGATGGCGTTGAACTAGAGACTTTTGAGTTCGATAACATGATACTAGATTCAGGATTGAACCTTTTGGGCAGTGGTAGCGGCTCTATAATGGATATATGTCAGATAGGTAGTGGTAATACTGCACCTAGTGAGAGCCAAACTAGCTTAGTCGCTTTTATTGGCGAAAAAAACAAAACGTCCACTACGTACTCTTATGATTACACACCATCCGATTTAGATTACAGAGTGTCTGAGACCACTAAGTATGCTTTCACTGGATTGAGTAACAAAAATATAACCGAGTTAGGTTTAAAAAGAAATAACTCCGGTGAGCCACATTTAGCTACTAGAGCACTTATTAAAGATAGTGCAGGCAACCCCACAACAATTACAATTTTAACAGGTGAAGTGCTAGAGATTTATTACACTCTAACTCAAGTATTTAGCAAGGCTGACACTACTTATCGTATCAGCGTACTAGATAAAAATGGCAATGCTGAATTATACGATGCTACGGTTCGTCTTGGTTTAGCAGGGTCTGCCATTGGTTATAAATACGTAGTTGGCTTATCTTTGGGTTTTAAGGAAACAAGTATTTACTTGTATAATACAGGGTTATCAGAAATCAATGCTTCTGAATCAGGGTATATAACGTACACTACCGGAAATGCAAACACTGATATAGCCGCTTATGCAGCTAATACATTTAAGAGGATAGTAAATATTAAGGTAGGTTTAAGTGCAGGAAACATAACAGGTGGTATTAGAAAGGTGCTTTTATCAACGACAATGGGCACTTATCAGATTGAATTTACAAAAGTATCTGATGGTACAGCATTAGCTAAAACCAATCAAAAAGTATTAACCATTCCTGTTGAGTTTAGTTGGGGGCGATATGAGCCTACCTCTCCCTAAGCCGTTATTAATAGATGATACAGTCACCACGCCTTTTTTATACCCTCGCTCAAAGTCTTATCCGTTAACAGAGAGTTGGGATAATGGGGGTGTAGCACTGTCTGACCCTAGCGAGGATTTACTTAAATATACTTGGTACGCATGGACAGATGGCACGACAATCACAGTCAAGCGTGATGATTTAGATACTTATCATGTGGTACTCATGGATAGCAATATCACTGAGATTGATTTGACGTTTGACCAAAACATGCGGCCATGTATCGCATACGTGGCGAACGGCATTAGTAAGCTGTATTGGTACGATACGCAGCAAGCTAAGCAGGTCATTGATGAATACCCAGACATCAGAAATCCGCGTGTATCACTCGATGACAAACGTAGATTCAACGTAGCAAACAGCGATATTATCTTTGCGTACCAAAAAGGTGATACGCTTTGTTATCGCGTCCAGCGTGAGCGATTTAGTCTTGAGCGCGTACTGGCGACCAATAGTAAACGGCGTATCTTGTGGCGAATAGGCATGGGACGAAATAATAGATTTTTATTCTACTGGCGCTAACCTGCCAGCACACTAACACATCCGCATATGTGGCTGTCTTTTTAACAAAAAAAGGAGCTGCTATGCTCAGACTTAACCATTGTATTTATATTAAGCAGCGCGTCCTATGGGTGTTCGCTCTAATACTCGCAATCATGACAACCGCTATGGCGGCAGAGACTCCTACTTATATCACAGCCGAAACGGTGGTAGTGGTCAACAAGTACGGTATGAGCGCCCCTTTCTTAATGAGCTGGTTGCCAGTATGGATATTTGCGCTGGCAGGTGGTATCGGTGCTAACTTTATCAAGATACCTGAGATTGACAAACATTTTCGATATCTGATGATTGCTAAGCCGTTCTTGGGCTTGTTCGGAGGTATTGCATTGTGCTTACTCGTATCAGATGGCAGCGAGCCGCCACAGATCGCCTTGACTGCTTACGCGCTTGGTGCTGCCTTGCTATCCGCACCTATATTGCAGGCAGCAATAGCCGTTGTGACCATCCCTAAAAACCAAGCGGGCTTTTTAAATAGCGTCAATCCATTTAAGTTTAAGATCGTGACAGTAGATACCAAGGAGCCTACCAATGGCAGCAATGACGATTAGTTCGGTTTTGTGTGCCGTGGGCGCAGCGTATGGCATGTATGTATTGATTAAGCATTTAAAGGTGATTAGACGCGACGTGGCAACCGAGATCAAGTATGCCTTCCCTATTATTATGGGCGTGCTGGCATGGACAAGCGCGGCCTATACCTTCTACACCATGTCGATTGACAGTGAGGTCGATGTGGCGCGGATATTTATGCTAGTCAGTTGGTGTATGCTGGCAGGTCAGTACCGACAGAAATATCGATCATGCGGTAAGCGTAAACGCAAACAAACAACGCCTCGTTAATACGGGGTTTTTTTACGACTGGAGAAAAGTATGAGCAAGGTATTGACGGAGCAGCAAATCAAGGATGCAGCAGTAGAAATTGAGGTACCTTATGCGGCATTAAAAGCGGTCATTGAGGTTGAAGCTAGGAGTAGTGGATTCTTCAGTACAGGCGAGCCAGCCATATTGTTTGAGCGCCATAAGTTTTGGGAGCAGTTGGGCGATATTCACTGGTTCACCATGCGCCTAAAGATCATGGCAAAACACCCACGCATTTGCAACAAGTTTGCTGGTGGCTATGGTCGCTATAGCGAGCAGCACGATAAGCTACGAATTGCAGCAAGCTATAACCGTGACATTGCTTTGCAATCAGCAAGCTGGGGTATCGGTCAGGTTATGGGGTATCACTGGGAGGCATTGGGTTATCCCTCGCTACAATCATTCATCAATGATATGTATCACAGCGAAGCACGCCAGCTTGAAGCAATGATTCGTTATATCAAGGTGAACAACCTAGTCGATGAATTGCAGCGTGGTGACTGGGCAGGTTTTGCTAGAGGCTATAACGGCAAAGGGTACGCCAAGAACAACTATGACGAAAAACTAAGACAGGCTTATAACAAGTACGCATAACAAATAAGGCAGACTGCAATGCACATACGGATTAATGATTTTGCTGGCATGTTCCCGCGCTTACACCCGACGAAGTTGCCGGAGTATGCCGCGCAGTCCTGCTTAAACGTCTTCATTGAGCGCGACATATTATCACCAAGCAGCATGGCTGACATGTCCAACCAAGCGGATGGCTATGCAGATTTTAAGAGCGCTATATTTTTTAAGCACAACACAGGCACGTATCGACATTACAGCAACGCCATTACCCGATTTTCATTTTCGCCAGTCAACGATGCTTATCGCTTGTACTGGACGACTGAGGATGCTGACGCGCCAATGATGTTTATGGATTGGGATATTGTGCCGGGTATCAACACATTGACAACAGATGGCATTGCCTATATCGCTGGTATGCCGCCACCAGATACCGACAGCATAGAAGTAACGGGCATTATCCCCGCGCCAGCGCCTAGTCCTGATCCAGTTCCCGACCCGCCCGTAGAGCCGACGCCTGATGATGAAGTCACCGCGGTGCTAAAAAGGAAGAAGTTTTACGGCTTGTTCGAGAAGCGTTATGTGGTAACTACCAACAGCAAGCCAACCAAGAACGACAAGGACGTTAAAGATACAATCACTGACGAGCTATTAAACGTTGCTGAAGATGAAGAGGCGAGAGTGTACGCCTTAACCTACGTCAACAAGTTCGGTGATGAATCAGCGCCAAGTGTGCATGATGAGATACTGTATATTAAAAAGGGTGACAAGCCCGTGTTAACGCTATCTTACACCCCAAGTCAATCATCACTACTGATAGCTAGTTATGGCGTCGATAGAGTGCGGGTTTATCGCTCGCTGACCGACTCATTAGGTCGCTCGACCATGTTGTTTGTTAAAGAAGTACCTTTTGCTTTAACGGCTGGCAAGCTTGTCATCATTGACGATTTGCCAAAAGATTCGTTACTGGTAGGCGAAACCATACCTACGATTAACTTTGACCCGCCTAGAGATAACTTGAAAGGCTTGGGCGTGACCGATTACGGGGTAGGCTATGCTTACATTGATAAGACTGTCTGCTTGTCTGAGCCGTACATTTTATATGCGTGGCCCCGCTATTATGAAATCAGCTCACAACATAAGATTATGGGTATGGGGCACTATGACAATACTATTGTGATTGTCACCACGGGCAATCCTATACTTTTAAACGGGCTTAGTCCTGAATCGATGGGCGTTATCAGCTTGCCCTTATACGAAGGCTGTATCTCTACTAGAAGCATGGTTAATCTAACGCATGGCTGCATGTATGCCAGTAATAATGGACTGGTGCTAGTGACATCAAGTAGCGCTAAGCTGCTAACTGATGGGCTGTTTACAGCGGAAGACTGGCAAGCGATAAACCCATCAAGCATACATGCCTGCTCATACAAAGGTGGCTATCTGTTCTTTTGGGATGATGGGGTTAAGAAAGGCTGTGGCTACATAGACCTTAATGCACCAAACAAGGGTGTGGTGTGGTTCGATGACTATGCTATCAATACCTTTAAAGATGAGGGCTTGGTTCAACTAATTGCTAGACAGGTCGATGCTAGTGTTGAACATTCAGTCTATCGTGAATTTAACCCGGATTACGGGCAGAATCGAAACAATAAAACCTTTGTGTGGCGCTCAAAAGAATTTAATCTCGATACGCCTAAGCGCTTTCTAGCAGGACAGGTTGTGGCAGACACCTACACTAATGACGCTGTTATATTTAGAGTGTATGGTAATGGCGTGCTTATTCATGAGGCAGTTGTTAAAGACGCCAGACCATTTAGAGTAGCAAACCACAGCGCCAAGCGCGACGTGTCTATCGAGATTGAATCCAGTGTGCCAGTACGTGAGGTGGCGCTAGGCGAAACCATGCGCGATATGATTGAATAGGGATTATTATGAGCCGTCAAGTAACCGGTTTACCGGGCATACCCAAAAACATAGATCGAGATATGGTTATGTTTTTGGAGGCGATGAAGCGTGCGATAACCGATTTGTCCGGCAATGCTGGCAGGAATGGTGTGGATGCAGACTCGCGTGATTATTCATTACGACTGAACAGCAAGAGTCGCAAAAACATCATTGATCAGATTAACGATGTTTTGGTGACACTGGATAATAAGCTCGAAAACAGTATTGTTAATAGCATACAAATATCAGAAGCCAAGACCGCTAACAATCTAACTGAGGCAAAGTCGCAGATTACCCAAGAAATAAGTGACGCTATTACAGCCAACAACATCACTTCGACTGATGCGATACTACTAACAGTAGACCAAAAGATATCAGACAACAACAATAGCCTTATGGTTGAGATAGAAGCGCTTATTGATGCAAAAATAGCAGCGCAACATCCACCACCTGCGCCATAGTTTGCTATACTCATATAGTAAAATTTGCATTACTTGTAGTCTTTAGGCAGTCTTTGCCACCTCACAACAAACAGATACCTAGTCATCAATAGATGGTTGGGTTTTTGTCGTGTCTAAAATTTATCAATATTAAATTAATTTCATAAAAGGAGAGAGCCATGTTTGGTATTGGTGGAATTATCACAGGCGTGCTGTCAGGTAACAAGAACGCTAAGAATGCAAAGAAAGCTAGTGACCAGTCTTTTCAAATCCAAAAAGAACAGCTGGACTTTGCAAAAGATAGGTTTGAGCAAGCAGATACCACCTATAGCCCTGTTGAAAAATTACTTGTTTCAATGGCAATGGATAGTAATAAACCGCGATATGATGAAGTTACGAGTAATGCGATAGGCGATATTAACACACAGTTTGCTGGTGCCGAAGGTGCTCGTATTAGAAACATGCAGCGCATGGGTGTGAATCCTAATAGTGGTAGAGCTGATGCAATGGACAGGCAGTTGTCGCTATCGCGAACAATGGCATTGGTTGGCGGCATCAATAGTGCTAGAACACAAGAGCGCAACCGCGCTGATAATACAGGTTGGGAGCGCCTATACAATACTATGACGTTAGGTTCAAACAAAATGAACGGCACGCAAAACACCTTAACATCCGCGCAAAACAACATGGCTGATACACGAACCCAGCAAGCTGCCGCTTATAGTCAAAAATCCCAAGCCGGTTATGATATGGCAGGCAAGATTGCAGGTATTGGGTTATCCGCATTTACTGGAGGTATGATGTAATGTCAGCACTTGATGGATTGGCTCAATTTGGCCTGAGCATGACTAATAGCTATATGGCTAACAAAGAAAAGATAGACAATAAAAAAGCGGCTGAAGAAGAAAAGCAGTATCAGCGTGGGCGCGAAAAGGTTACAGACCTTCGTGCTCAAGAGCGGTTTGATATAGAAAAAGCCAGCGCACAAATCAAGTTAAAAAACGAGCAGCAAGGCGCAGCTGACGTTGATGATGAGCGCGGCTATAAGCAGACTTACAATCAGTATCAATATAGTAGGTCGGTTGGTGATACCAATGGCGCGATTAATGCAATCATTAGTGGTACCAATAGTAATAGTAAAATTCCTTTCAAGGTTGATGTTGAGCGCGATGAAACTGGAAAGCCAGTAGAGCGCAAAGACGACAAGGGTAATGTCTATTATTATCAGAACGTCTACGACAAAGATACTGGTGAGCTGATGATGAGTAGCACAACTACCGCAGACGGCCTGCTAGAAAGCTTTAACAAGCTTGAAAACGCAAGCGAGATTGCAGCCGCCAATGCTGCTTATGCAGCCGCTAAGAAAAAGAAGCAAGAAGAAGATCAAAGCGAGCTATCTTTATACACTGCTAAAAAAGGCGTCGATGTTGAAGCTGATAAAATCAAAACTGAATATAATCATGGCTACACTGTAGACGAGATCGAGCTTAGGCATGATAACGCTATTGAGCTGGCGAACCTAAATACAGAAAACGGAATAACAAGAAGCTATGCTGAAGCAGGTATTAGCCAAGGTCAGAACCCCAATATAGTATCAGGCGGTGATGCGGCAAGTGGTATTGTGCGTGTGATTTCTGCTGGCAAGGGTTACACGCAGTATGAGTTGGCAGACGGGCGCGTTATTACAGCTAAAGGCAATCGCAACTTTCGCAACAACAATTTAGGTAATATCGAGTATGGAGATTTTGCCAAACGAAATGGCGCTGTTGGCACCGATGGTCGATTTGCAGTATTCCCAGACCGAGCCACCGGCATAAAGGCAATGGAGAATTTGATATTCGGAACCGGTAGCTACAGAAACCTAACCTTGACCGATGCCATCAATCGCTATGCACCCCCACATGAAAACCAGACCAACAGATACCAGTCTACCGTCTTACAAGCTGTTGGTGGTCAAAACAAACCCATGAGCCAATATAGCGCAGCAGAACGTGAAGCTATCATACAGGCAATGGCAGGGGTGGAAGGTAAGAACAACACTAGGTACACCAACGGCAGCGGTGTAAAAGTAAGTTTCAGCCAACCTATTCAACCAAAAGCAGCTAAAGGCAGCAGCAAGTCAACACAAGCGCAATCGGGCGAAGGCATTACAAACACAAAAAGCTATAACGCTAATATCGACAAGGGTGTTAATACTGCCTTGAAAGGCGTTAAGAGTCTTGGGATAAAGTCAGATGCCACAACGACTGCGACGTTTGCGCGTGCTGGCACGAAACTAAAAGAGATGGGCAAAGCCAAAAGCGAGCAAGAGTTTTTAGGTCTGTATCAAGAAGCGTTTGACTTGGTGCTTGATGCGGTGCCTGAGCGATCACGTAGCAAGATGAGCAAGGCCGATCAGAACGCACTAGGCCATAAGGTGCTGCTATCAATGGTGGGCGCGTCTTCTCTTGGCAACCTAAAAGACATTGTTTATCGCATTAATCCATCTGCTAAAGGTAGTGGCAGCGTGAGTGCAGGCGGCCTAACCTTGCCTGGTCAGCAAGCGCGAACGCCATCAAGACCAGTCAGGCAAACCTCACAAACTGGCAAACTCCAAGCGCTGTATTCTCGCGGCTTGCCAGCACCGCAGACTGATCCGGCAGCCGCAGAAAGCTTTGATTATATGAATAACTTAAACGACAACATAGACTGGTAGAAACGATATGAGCTTAAACGATAAATTATTTAGTATTGCCAGCACTGCCGTTGAAAAACAGCGTAAGACTCGTGATGGTCGTAATCCAGTATCAAAAGGTTTTGATGTTGCCACCAACAAAAGCTATGCCAACGAAGATAAGAAAGTGGCAGCAGCAGCCTTGCGTGAGTGGGAGAATAATACTTGGAAGCCAAAGATTGACGCTAAGCTTAAACAAGAGCTTAAAGCGCGTGCACCGCACTTAAAGCCAGGCAGTCCAAAATATCAGCAGACCTATGACAGCTTGTTTAATAAAAACTATCAAGACCTGCAAGCCGCCAAAGCCAAAGCGCAGCAACAAATAGGTACGCTACGCAAGCCTAAGCAAACGCAGCGCGAGCTTGATAATGACTATCGTACCAACGAGTCAGTCCGTAATGATACGGTAGGTACTCAGGCAGCCGCACACGCAGCCCGTGACACAGTGTCAGCCGTAGGCGGTGCGCTTGCTACTGGTTCATCACGTTTGTTACGTGCACCATTACAGCTTGCCGCTGATGTGGGTGAGAATGACGACGGTGGTATCTTTGACCGTGGCGCTAAAGCGTTAGAGAGCTATGAAGATAATATATCTAATAACGTCTATCAGGCGTATGGCGATATTCAGCAGAATGGTAACTTCTCACAAAAGCTTGCGGTATCAGCCGTTGAACAAGTGCCGTCACTTGCCGCCAGTTTTGGGGCAGCAGGGGTAGCCGCAAAAGGCGTTCAGGCGGTAGGCGCAGGTGCCAAAGCAACGGCAGCCGCTTCTTACGGTGTGGCTGGCGCGTCTATGTACCCACAAGCTTATCTTGATGGTAGTGATAGCACCAAAGATGAGCTAGAAAATGCAACGTCAGAGCAGCTTGCCAGCGCTGAACGCTCGCAAGACATCTACAAAGCTATGTTTGATAAAAACGTCAAGGCTGGCATGAGTGAAGATGAAGCCTTTACTAAAGCGCGTGATCAGACCATTAGCGAGATTGCTGAAGAGTCAGGCGAAAACGTGGGCCTTGCAACACTAGCACTTAGCATGATGGCACCAGGCGTCGGCTCATTCACTGCCAACCGAGCCGCAGGCGGTGCGGTCAGTCAGTGGGGACAAAAGGTGTTTAACAAGCTTGCGGTGCGTGCCGATGCTGGCAAGGTAGCAGGAGCCGCTATTCCTACAGCCGTAGGCGCTGGTATTGTGGGATTGAATGTCGCTGAAGAAGGCGCGCAAGAAGGTTACACCGATTATGTGGCTCAAAAAGCAGCCGTTGATGTGGGTGTAAAAGACAAGATTGATACCGCGCAAAACACAGAAGCGGTCCTGATGGGCGGTATCTTAGGCGGCCTAATGGGCGGCGGTACTTATGTGGCCACGCGCAATTCAAAGTTTAAGCAGGCGCAAGATGGGCTCAAAGTCGCGCAGCAAAACTATGCTGATATTGCATCAACCATACCGCAGCTACAAGAGCAAATTGACCTGGTATCACCAAGGTCGCCAGAAGGTCAGGCGCTAACCGCACAGTTGGAAGAAACCAAGGCAGCGCTTGATGCAATGACAAGTGAAGCTGAGAGCCGCGGTATTCCTCGCACCTCACTCGCCCGTCGTGCGCCACGTATCGAACCAACCAATAGCACTGATCAAGAGTTTGACGGTCAAGTCGATGGAGCAACCGAGCTTGATGAGCAGGGCTTTGATGCCGCGCTTAATCCACAAGGCGTGCCAGCCGAACAAGCACAGCCAGTGGTTGATAGTCAGCCAAGCGAGCAAGAGCTTGATGCGCAAGACGCGCAGATTGCCGAGCTTATTGCAGAGCAGCAAGCGTTAGATGAAGCGATTGAAGATGATAGCGCTGGCAAGCCCGTCGAAGAATCTCTAGCAGCAGCGCAAGCATGGTATGACAATAAGCGCGGTGAGAACAAACAAGGCTTATCGGGCGTCGTGAGTCGAGCAGCCGCCAAGGTGGAGGACACAGCCTTTGCAGAGCAGCAACAAGCGATTGCAGGTACAGGCGCAACGATTAATGATTACATAGCCACACAGCGCGCACAGCAGCAGCAAATTGACGCAGAAATTGAGCAAGCAGCAGCAGACGCTAAGACAGAGCGTGAACGTAAAGCCGTCGAGCAAGCAAAGCAGCAGCGCGAGATTGAGCGCGCAGAAGCAGAAGCAGTGCTTGCTAAGCGTGCAGAGCTAGCACAGCCTTATGAGGGTGAATCATTTGATACTACCGTTGTGGGCGCTGATGGTGCCCCGTTTAACCTAGCGCGTTTTTGGGATAGCACTATGCCAGCCGCAGCCAAAACAAAAGCAATTGCTGACGCTTTTAATGGTGAGGTTGATCAGAATATCGCTAAGGCTGGCTGGGGCGATATGCCTGAAGGGGTACAAAAGCAAGTACATCAATGGATGACCGGACGCTTGGACGCAGTACGCCAATCACGCGCAGGCGGTGATACTCAATCGCAGCCTATCAGTGAGCCACCACTAGCGCCAGAGTCACAGCAAGCAGCAGCGCCTACCGCTAGCAGCTTAACGATGCCGGTGCGTGCCGAACAAACACCAGCGGCACCAGTAGAAGCGGAGCCACAAGCAGAGACGGTCACGCCAGCAGCACCAGTAGAGACAGAGACAGCCACGCAGTTGACTGATGAAAACCCTACTATCAATATTCCAGCGCC
The DNA here is from genome assembly GCF_002863645.1 of Psychrobacter sp. MES7-P7E. Classification (NCBI taxonomy): domain Bacteria; kingdom Pseudomonadati; phylum Pseudomonadota; class Gammaproteobacteria; order Moraxellales; family Moraxellaceae; genus Psychrobacter; species Psychrobacter sp. MES7-P7E. Next base: position 59,255 of record NZ_PJBU01000112.1, read on the forward strand.
AGTTTCCGATACATCGTCCGTAGAATTAAATAACAAGCCGTCAGGCAATCACGCCAGCACCAAAATATATGGTCGTGAACCTTGGGCGTTTATCGGAGAGAATGAGTACGGAATGCCTATCTACCAAAGCCAAAGCGGTGAGCGAATTACCCAAAAGGCAAGTGGTGACTTCTTAGGCGCTGAAACAGTTAATCCAGAAACTTACAAGGTCGATCCTAAAGAGCTTGCGAAAGAACACTATACAGTATCCGAAGTTGCCGCAGCTAGAGAGAGACACCGAAAGGTTCAGGATCAAAATAAAAAACAAGTAATTAGTGCGCCTAAGCAAGTAGATGCGCTACCTGATGGTGTCTATAAAAGTAAATCAGCCGCCAGAGCTGCTATTAAAAAGCAAAAACTTAATCCGAAGTCAGTTGATATTGTGCAAAAAACAGACGGCTATGCGATTATTGAGGCTGGCGAGCAACAAGTCGAACAGACAGATGGGTTAACTGTACCCGTGCAGGAACCGTCAATCGATAGTGATGTAGTAGCAACAGATACCATTAAACTCACTGAACAGAATCCCGTCATTAACATTCCAGCACCTAGTACTAGCACGCCCGTGCCTGCTGTTAATGAGTCAAATCCAGTCATCAGCAATCCTACTATTAATCCAGAAGACACGACAGCCAAAATATACAAGAGCAAACCTGCTGCAAAAGCGGCTATCAAGAGACAAAAAATTGATCCTAATAGCGTAACCATCAACCAGGTTAAAGGCGGCGGCTTTACTATTACCCCTAACGCGCCAGCCAAACCAACCTACGCACAAGCACAAGAACAAGCCGCTACTGAGCTTGGCATGACGCTTGATGAAAATGGCGAGTATGGCGGCACAGATGCAGAGTTTGAAGCATTTGCTAATCGCGTCGATGAGATACAAGGTCGCTCGTTAAATAACAGTACGCCTACACCAGTCGCAAAAACTGAGTCAGCACCTAACAATGATGTCGCTATCGGTAAAGATGGTAACGCTAAGTGGTTCGGTAATCAGGATAAGGCGCAAGCATTCATTGATAAGAAAGGCATTAGCGATACGCATGAAGTGGTCCAGGCTGGCAAGCGTTTTGAGATACAGCCGAAAGCGCAAAGCTCAGAAGCTATCACGCAAACCTCAGCACCTACCGATGTAATGAGTGAAAATGGAAGTCCTAATACTCAGGAGCTAACCGCAACAGGCAAGGCTAGGATTACTGGTCAAGCAGGATGGGACGGCAACATTGCCAAGTCTCGTGACTTGGTTCGACAGCTACATCAAGCAGGGTATTTATCCAAGATTGAAACAGAAAATGCTTTTACAGGAGGTGTTTACACTCTATCGGAAGCTGCTAAGCTGGGATTGAAACGCCAAGACAATCCACCACCAGTCAAAAATATTGGTGACAATATTACCGACAAAGGTGGTCGAGAGCATAGACTGGTTAGTGTTAATTATAATAAGTCAGGCGGCATAGACAGTATTAGCACTCAATACTACTCAGAAGCAGACGGCAAATACAAATCCATCCAAGAGAGATCGCTGGGTGATTTTTGGAAAATGTTTGGTGAGTTGGATTTATCTTCTACTGAATCAGAGCAAGTTAAGGCGACCACCGCCAAGAAACCTAAGCCATTAACCGACGAGCAGTTTGCAGAATTAACCAGTAGTCGCACCACGCCTTCTACACCTACAGGTGAGCAATCCGCGCCAGCCAAACGAGCAGCAGCGAAGAAAGCTGCTACCCATAAAACACAGAATGATGTGAGCGCACAAGACGCTAAGCCTAAACGTAAAACCGCAGCAGAATTGCGTGCCAGCCTTTTAGATAAAAATAAGGTGGTCACTAAAGAAGCAGCAGCAGAATACCGCGCTACACTAAAAAGCAGTTTGGGTAATCTAAACTCAGGCTTTGATCCTAAAGCCTCTTTTGCAGCAATGGGGCTGGCAGCAGCATATATTGAAGGCGGTATTCGTAACTTTACTGACTTTGCTACACTGCTAATCGATGACGCTGGCGTGAAGGTTAAAAGCTATCTTTTGCCAGCATGGGAAGCAGCGCGCAACTTTGACGAGCTCGACACTACAGGTATGGATAGTGTAGAAGATAGCCGCAAGCAGTTTAACGAGCTTGTAGAAAGTGGGTTCTTTGATGACGTGCAGGCCGAGACTGAGCAGGCAAGCGAGCCCGTCACACTCAATCAAGATTGGGGTGTTGGTCAAATAAGTGATTATTACGGAGATAAAGAAGGGTTTTTGCAGGACGCTAGTGACTATCTAGGCGACGTAAGTAGACGACTGCAAAAAAATGGCTACGCTGTAAACGTAGCTAGTAAAAACGATGACGGTGTTGTCATTAAAAGAATGAGCGCTCAATCATCAGGGTTTGGTTCCTTGAAGATGAAGATTGACGACAAGCTAATTGATGTATCGGTAGCAACCCAAGATAAAGTGGCAGGAGAAAACGATCACCCTCAACGTGTTCAGATAAGATATGCCGTAGACAATAAGTACAAAACCATCAGCGCAAGTACAGATTCTAGCGCATTGGTTGATATGATTAATGCTGATGCTGAAGTATCAGAAGCCACACCTACCACGCCAGCCAAAACCAAGCACCCTAAATCTATCGACGTAGGTAACGACAAGCGCCTATTTGTTGGTGAGAACACGGAGGGCGAACCTATCTATGAAGATAAAAACGGTATAAGATCAAAGCCAGAAGGTAACTTTATGGCAAGCGAGCCAGTAGGCATCAATCTAGGCAGTGAAGGCCCAGCCTATGATGTGAGCCGACGCGCTGATAAATTCAAGACAGTGGAAGAGATAAGCGAGAATGACAATGATGACACCGGAACAAGTAATCAAGACGATAGACAGCGTGCTGAACTCGACAGAATACGCGAGTTTGACCAAGCGGATGAAAAAAGATGGAACGCTGGACGAGCTCAAGCAGAGTCTACTAGCGACGTGGATGCAGTCGATGGACGAAGCAATGGACCGAATACTGGAAACAGTAATGAGAATGAGCGATCCACAGCAGCGAGTCAGCGACCAGATGCAAATGACAGCGACAGCCGAGCAGACAGCACTAAATCAAATGATGGAGCAGCTAAAAAGACAAGCGCGTCGTCTGCAGTAAAAGCAAAAAACCATGTTATCTCGTCAGCAGACACCAGCAAACAACTAAGCTGGCAGAAGGTCGCAGAGCGCAACGTCTCTATTATTGAGCTACTAAAAAACCTCGATAACGAAAACCGCCAAGCCACCAGCGAAGAACAATCCTTGCTTGCTGAATACGCAGGCTGGGGCGCAAGTGAGGTTGCTAATGGTATATTCCCTAATCCAGACACAGGCAAATATAAGTCTGATAGCTGGCAAGCATTGGGCGAAAAACTAAAATCCCTACTCACCGATAGCGAGTATGATACTGCGCGTCGTACTACTCAGTACGCCCACTACACACCGCCCGTATTGGTTGATGGTATTTATAAAGCCTTAGAAGGTTTTGGCTTTAAAGGTGGTCAAGTGCTAGAGCCTGCCAGCGGTATTGGTGTGTTTAACGGCCTAATGCCAAGCAAGCTTGCCAATAGTAGTAGTTATGTTGGACTAGAGCTTGACCCAATCACTGGGCGTATTGCACAGCAACTCTACCCTGAATCAAGCATGAGGATTGATGACTACATCAAAGCCAAACTGCCAGACAATCATTTTGATGTGGCGGTGGGCAATCCACCGTTTGCTGGTATTAGCGTCGATTATAAAGGCGCTGGCAAGAACAGCACCAAGCAGTCAATGCAGCTACACGATTACTTCTTTGCTAAAACGCTGGACAAGCTAAAGCCGGGCGGTGTCATGGCGTTTGTCACCTCAAAAGGCACGATGGATAAAAAGGGTAGCAGCGTTCGTGAGTACCTAGCAGAGCAAGCTGACTTGATAGGCGCTATTCGCTTGCCGCAAACTGCCTTTAAAGAAAATGCAGGCACCGAAGTTGTCACTGATATTATCTTTTTGCGCAAGCGTCATGAAGGCGAGCAGCCAAGTGATACCGCATGGGCAAGCGTTAAGTCCATTAAAGCCAGTGGTAAGCCCACCGCTATCAATGAATACTTTGTCAACAATCCCGATATGGTGCTAGGTGAGCACGCTATTGTCAGTGGTCGATTTGGTGACACCTATACCGTCACCCCAAACAAAGGCGACTTTGCCAAACAAGTAGATGGTGCTATTGCTAAGCTACCCAAAGACGTATTTAACCCCACTCGCGGTAGTCCAGCAGAAGCGGTTAAGGTGATGGATTTAGACTACGATCCAGCCAGTGCCGCCAATAAAGAAGGTGGCGTCTATCTAAAAGACGGCAAGCTTATGCGCGTGGTTGACGGTGTAGGAACGCCATTAACTCAGCGTTACGGCACCAACGGCAAGCCTATTGATTTAAGCGCCAAAGATATTGCCTTTATGACTGACTATGTGGGCGTACGTGATGCGCTCAAGCAGTCGCAGCGTGACCAGCTAACAGACAGTGACACATGGGAAGAGTCGCTTGCTACGCTCAATACAGTGTACGACGCCTTTGTTAAGAAGCATGGACCGCTAATGGCGCACAGTGTTAGCGAACGCGAGAACGCTGACGGCACCACTACAGTCACTAAGCGCTTTAAAAACAAGCAGCGCTTATTCCTCGATGTTGAAGGTGTGCTGGCAAGTGCGCTTGAGAATGTCGTTGATGACGGCAAAGGCACCGTTGTTAAGGGCAGTTTCTTTGAAGGTCGCAGTTTGCGCAAGCCGAAAGCACCTACCATCAAGAGCACGCAAGACGCCTTGGTCTACACGCTTGATGAAAAAGGTGTGTTAGATATTGAGCGTATTGCCGCACTAACAGGCAAGGCAGAGCCGCAAATCATTGAAGAGTTGGGCGAGCAAATCTACAACGATCCTCAGTCAAAGCAATGGGACTTGGCAGAAACCTACTTATCCGGCAACGTGGTGGATAAGCTTAAAAAGGCTGAGACTGCAGCTAAAACCAATAAATCCTATAGCCGCAACGTCGCGGCATTAAAAGCGGTCCAGCCAGCACCTATCGCGCCTAATGATATTGCGAGCAATATGGGCGCGTCGTGGATTCCAGGTAGTGTGATCAATGAGTTTAGCCAGCAAATACTTAATGCTAATGTAACTGCCGAGTATTCATCGGTGGTTGGACTGTGGGATGTGGGCGGTACTTCAAAATCATCTGACTATTCAACGGCAGATAGAAGCACCGTTCAGTTGGTCGAGTCTATCTTAAACAGCAGAAAAATTAGCATATCGCGCAAGTCGCCTGATGGCGGTAGCTATATCGACTCAGTGGCAACCGAGCTTGCTAACGAAGTGGCGCGCAAGATTAAGACAGAATTTAAGAAATGGCTATGGTCTGATGACACGCGCACGCAAGAGCTTGCCGACTACTACAACAAGACGTACAACAACATTGTGCCGCCTACCTTTAATGGTGATCACTTAACGCTGGCTGGCATGTCAAACAAGATACAACTGCGCGCACCGCAAAAACGCGGTATCTACCGTGTTATTCGTCAGGGTGATGTCTATCTGAATCATGCCGTTGGTGCTGGCAAGACATTCACCATGATTGCAGCCGCAATGGAAGAGAAGCGTTTAGGGTTAATCAACAAGCCTATGTTTGTGGTACCCAATCACATGCTAGATCAGTTTAGCCAAGAATTTTTGATGCTTTATCCTGCGGCTAACATCATGGTCGCTGATGAACAAAACTTTCATACGCACAACCGTAAGCAGTTTGTGGCGCAGGCCGCACTTAATACCCCAGACGCTATTATTATTACTCATTCAGGTTTTGAGCGCATAGGCGTGAAGCCTGAAACAAAACAAGCGTTCTTAAAAGATAAAATAAACGAGTGGCAAAACGCGCTTGAAGCCACCAAAGACGATGATGGTGACAATCGCACGTCAGTCAAACAGCTTGAGCGCAATATCGAAAGCCTAGAGCGTAACCTTGATGACCTGATTAATGCTAAAGAGAAAGATGGTGCGGTGTTCTTTGAAGATATGGGCGTCGATAAGTTGTATATCGATGAAGCGCACGAGTTCCGCAAGCTAAACTTTGTCACTAAGATGGGTGCTATCAAGGGTATTGACCCGGCAGGCTCGCAAAAGGCAATGGATTTAGACTTAAAGCTACAGCTACTCAGAGAAAACAATCCGTCGCGTGCTTTTGTTGGTGCGTCAGGTACGCCAGTCACCAATACAATGGGTGAGCTTTATACTATCCAGCGTTATTTCCAGCCGAACCAATTAGAGCAAGACGGCCTAGAGCATTTTGATGTGTGGGCCAATCAGTTCGGTGAGGTGGTTGAGGGCTTAGAGCAGAACGCAGCAGGTAACTATGAAGTGGTGCCGCGCTTTGCAAGATTCGTCAACGTGCCGGAGCTGATGAGCCGTGTTCGCTCATTCATGGACGTGTTGACCAGTAACGACTTGGCTGATTACGTGGTACGTCCTGAAGTAAAAACAGGTGGTCGAGAGATTGTGGCCATACCAACGCCTGATGGGTTCAAGGAATATCAAGCCAGCCTTGCGGCACGTATCGACGCCATACGCAAGCGCAGTGGTAAGCCTGAGAAGGGCCAAGATATTATCCTAAGCGTTATCGGTGATGGTCGTTTTAGTGCTATCGACATGCGCTTTGTGGACCCAACACTGCCAAGCGATCCTAATAGTAAGCTAAACCGCGTTATCACTGACATGGTTGAAGCTTATCATGCCACCGCTGACAATGAGTACGCCACAGACGGCAGTATCGATGAGCTAAACGGTGGTGCGCTGATGATGTTTACCGACATTGGACTTGGTGAGCAGTCAGCCGCTAGTCGCGGCTTTGATATGAAACAGTGGATTACTGACGAGCTGATACGTCAGGGTGTTGATCCTGAGCACATCGCCTTTATGCGTGACAATAAGACTCATGCCAAAAAAGGCAAGCTGTTTGATGATATGCGTCAAGGCCGTAAGCGCATCATGATCGGTGGTAAAGACATGGAAACGGGCGTCAATGCGCAGAAGCGTTTGACACATTTATTCCATCTTGATGCGCCTTGGTTCCCAGCGTCGGTTGAACAGCGTGAAGGCCGCATCATTCGCCAGGGCAACCAAAATAAAGAAGTGGTTATCAGAGCTTATGCTACCAAAGGCAGTTACGACAGTACCATGTGGTCAATGGTCGCTCGTAAAGCACGATTCATTGAGCAAGCCATGCGCGGTGATATGACAGTTCGTAATATGGATGACGTGAGTGAAGCGAGTGCGTTTGAGCAAGCATCTGCATTGTCGTCTGGTGATCCACGTTCATTACAGCTAGCTGGACTCAGACAAGATGTTGAGAGATTAAACCGTCAGTTATCAGGTTTTCAGAACGAGAAGTTTAAAAACCAAGGTCAAGCCAAGCAAGCGCGTCAAACACTGGCCAGAGCCGAGCGAGAGTTAGACGCCATTAATAAGCTGCTACCTACTCATAAAACAGTAGAGACAGGCGATGTGATAGGTAGGGTTGGCAGCAAGTCTTTTGATAACCGTACAGAGTTTGGGCAAGCGATTATTGCTGCATACAATAAGTATGCTAAAGACTATCATGTTGGTGAGCAGGTACTAGGAACCGTTGCTGGATATGACGTGGTTTATAATGGCGTCATGATGGACGGTGGCAACTTTTACGCAGATGCCAATGTCAATATACCAAAAGCAGATGATGCCGCCTTATTTGATACTGACAATGTGAAAGACACACGGCCTGATGGTCTGACCACTCGTATCATTAATCGTGTCAATAAGCTGGCTGACTACAAAACCAAGATCGAAGCGGTTATCGAGCAGGCGCAGACTGATGCTGAAAATTTTGAGCGTCGTGCTGGCAAGTCGTTTGATGCGCAGACCGAGCTTGATGAGAAATCACGCGACTTAAAAGAGCTTGAAGAAGCGCTGGCAAATGAAGCGGAAGCATTAAAGGCTGCTAGTGAGTCAAACGGATTAACCGAAGAAGATCGTGTACCTGGCACTGAGGAACCTAAGTTTTCTAAAACCAATCCAGCCAAAGGATTGACTGGCACCACGAGCCAGCAGGTCATTAGTGTTTTACAAAACCGATTCGGCAAAGAAGTGGTTGCTAGTCTCATTAAATCAGGCAAGCTACGAGTGCGCACGCTTAATGATTTTGTCGATAGTAGTGGTCGCTTGCTTATCCCAAGTGATGCAGAAGGTTTTTATCATCAAGGTAAGGTCGTACTGATCGCTGACAATCTAACCACTGATACCGCAGTTGCAACACTGCTTCATGAGTTGGGCGGTCATGCTGGTATTCAGGGTATGCTATCACCGCAAACTTACATGACCCTTATGGAAAACTTTTATGACTTAGTTAGGTCTGGCAATAAGTATGCAGTCAGAGCTAAAGCGCGCGCAGAAGCGAGTACCGCAACAGAGTCAGAAGCACGTGATGAATATATACCCTACCTTATCACTGAGCACGCGCAAGCCACCGAGCGTGGCGGTCCACTTGCTGTGATTAAACGCTTTGTTAATCGTGTCATGGCTGGCGTGCGTGCATGGGTGCGCGCTAATACAGGCGTACAATTAAAACTGACACCTAATGATATAACACAGTTAGCTGAGCGTATGGTTAAGCGTCTGGCAGAGCAGAGTATGGATAGCGTGACTATTGCTGGCATGGATAATACCGCAGCAGTGCCGCAGTACAGTCAGGAATCCACCAACCAAACAGCCACGGCAGCGTTTAAAAAATGGTTTGGTGATAGCAAGGTGGTGGACAGTAATGGCAAGCCGCTTGTTGTTTATCACGGTACAATCAAATCATTTAACGAGTTTAATACGACTGATTTTGGTGCACTGTTAGGTAGAGGAAGTTACTTCACCTCGAATGAGTCAGAAGCGAGCAGTTATTCAGGTGGTGGTACTCGTGTCGTGCCAGCTTATCTATCAATAGAAAACCCTTACTATGTAGATTCAGGCTTGGCGTCGGTTCCAAGTCGTCAGCAGATGCTAAAAGATGGTCATGATGGGGTTATCTATAGAGATACGGATGGTAGCGTAAAGTGGGCAGTCGCTCATAAGCCAACGCAGATTAAGTCAGCTACCAACAATATTGGTACGTTTGACTCATCTGATCCTGATATTCGTTTTAGCCGTCGCTATTCAAACTTAGGTACAGACACAAGCCCAACCACCGCCAAAGAAAAAGCGATTGATGCCGCTAAGCAATCAGCAGCCACCGCACTGTCATCTAAGTTTAACTTGAGTTTGTTGCTGCGTCGTCATCTAGCCACACCGCTACACGTCGGCATGTTAAATCCAAGTTTCAAAACCTTCTTTGAAAACGTGCAGGCGCGTATTGCTTATGAGAACAACGAAGCCGGGCGCATACAAGAGTATCTACCTGAGATTTGGGATACCAAGTTAATGGTAGGCAAGCGCAAAAAAGCAATCGATAAAGTCAGTCGCGCCTTGTTTGATGGCACAATGGCAGATCAGGTATGGACGGATAGCGAGCTTGAGACAAAATTCAATCTTGATGACAAGCAAAAGGATATGTACCGCCGCGCGCGTGCTGCTATTGATTCTTCTGTACTTAACATGACAGTCGATACACTATCATCCTTAGCTAAGGGCACTAAGCTGGTTAATATTCATACTATTAATAGGTTAAAGCTGGCAGGATTGACGCCTATCGGTCACAACCTAATGATACAGCAGCACATGACGGACGAGCTCAAGAAACTGGCTCAGTCTGGCAGTATCACGCCAGCCGCAGAGAAGCGCTTACAAAATCAATTAGACGGGGTGTTTGATGTGATGGATAGTGTCGCGGTCAAGTATGATGACCTGGTGAAAAAAGGCTATGCACCATTGATGCGTTTTGGACACTATGCGGTTGAGGTTCGCGACAAATCTAACAATGAGCTGGACTTATTCGAGCTTTACGAAACCAAAGGGCAGCAGCGCAAGGCTATCAAAGAGCTTAAAGAAAAGTATGATGAGAATGATTTTGAAGTTGGCACTGGTACGCTCAATCCTGATGCGTTTAAGCAGTTCACAGGTAAAGGATTATCCCCTGAGACGGTACAGTTGTTTGCCGCTGAGCTTGGGCTTGATACAGATGGTGCCCATCAAGCTTACTTAAAGGTAGCGATTAGCAATCAAAGCGCCCTAAAACGCCTGATCCATCGTAAGAAGGTGCCAGGGTATAGCGAGGACTTGCCGCGAGTCTTATCGTCATTCGTCATGAGTAACGCACGCTACAGTGGTCGTGCTCTATATAATGGCGAGATCGAGAACGCCATACAAAAGATTGAGGACGGTAACTTGCAAGGCGAAGCACAAAACGTCTTTGCTAATATGGAAAACCCACAAGAGGAGTTTGCTGGCGTGCGCGGCTTACTCTTCCATTACTATATGGGATTTTCTACCGCATTTATGGTGCTTAACTTCACACAGCCATTTACTCAGACCATACCTAAGCTGACCGCTTATGTCGGTGCAGCGCGTGCGCATAGAGACATGACACAGGCGCTAGGCATTATCACCAAGTACACAGGCAAAGCGACATTTGAGTTCGGCAAAAAGGTCACAGGTAATGCTACACCTAGCTGGAAAGGTTTTGAGGACCACTTGCCAGCATGGGTTAAAAAAGAGGACTACCTGCGCATGACTCGTGAAGGTCATCTTGATCCACAAAATATCTGGATGATTCGAGGGCTTGAGCGTGGTAAGGCTGGCGTGATTAGCGGTCTATGGGGCAATTTATCGCGTGCCGCTGGCTGGGCCGCTGAAGTATCAGAAACCGTCAACCGTCGTGGCACCATGATCGCTGCCTTTAAAGTTGCGCAGACGATGGGCGATGCTAAGCTAAAAGCAAAAGGCTTTAACAGCCGCTATGATTTTGCGGTATCGATGATTCAGCAGACACAGGGCGTCTATAATAAAGGCAATCGTTCAGGACTGGCACGCGGTACTGGTAAGCTTGGACAGTTTGGGCCGTTGGTTATGGTGTTTAAGCAGTTCAGTATCAACTATGCTGAGCAGATGATCAGACACGGACGCGATAAAGAAGTTAAATCACTGGCTGTCGCTATGGCATGGCAGTTTATGCTTGCAGGTATGTTAGGTCTGCCGTTTACCGATGATTTGCGTGATATTGTAGAAGGCTTGCTGTATCGATTGTTTGGTCGTGCAACCAATCTAACAGCCTTCTTGCAGGATGAGCTTGGCAAAGATAATGCCGATGCCCTTATGTACGGATTGCTTAGTGAGAAAACACGCTTTGATATGTATGGTCGTTCAAATATGGGTAACTTTATACCTGGTACTGACTTTGCTAGACCGAAAGAGGGCGATTGGGCAGAAGTTATCGGTGCATCAAGTGGGTTCTTTGAAAACTTCTTTACCGCTGGCGATATGATCACGAAAGGCCAGTATAAAGATGCGGCAGTGATAGCAGCACCGCGTTATGTTCGAGATGCGGCAGCAGGTATTGAGATTTGGAACAATGGCGCCTACCGCAACCAAAAAGGCGATAAGGTGATGGATATGGACCGCACTGATGCTGTCATCAAAGGTGCGTTACAGTTCAACCCGGCGTCCAATGCTAAACAAGGCCGTGAACGTAGCGAGAAGTACCACATGAAAAACATGGTGCTTGACAAGCAAAATCAGTTTGCTCTACAGTTGACAGAGGCGCTATATCAAGAGGACTACGATAGAGTTGACGAGCTTTATAATGACATGGACGCCTGGAACGAACGCAATCCCGAACACTTTAATGTAGATATTGATAAGATTGAAGATTCGGCAGAGCGTCGTTTGGATAAGAAGGACTTTACCAGCGAGGATCGTCAGAAACTACCGGAGCAGTTAGATGACTATTTCACCGAAAGAGAATAACTTGCCAGCCAGTCAGAGTAAGTTTATAGAATATCCAGTGCGCTTCATTGTAGGCGCAGTGGATATCTATGTACGACTTGCTATGATTGCTGTGGTTATTGGTATCGCCTTGTCGATACTCTATACGGTGATCTATCTGCCGCTGGCATGGCTGTATGATGTGGTCGCTGGTGTTCTTTTTTAGCAGGATAAACCTCTTTATATGAGTTGTTATGCGAATATTTATACTGCTATAATTATCACGCAAGGTTAAGCTGTTAAGTCGCAGGAACGAGAAAAGCTGCGGTGAGGTCGGATTGGGGTTACCCGGTTGCCTTGCAAACTTATTCAGTGCAGACTCTAACGTAAAAAGAGAAAGCCTAATTGACTGACAAAGCGTCCGATTAATACCGTAAGTTATAGCAGATGGTAAAATAAGCAGGCACAAAGCGAAATAGATGCAGGAGCCATCTAGCCATTAGCGAATTGTAGATGAAGCTTTAGCGTTGAAGCAGTAGAGGTGTCAATCGATTGGCATACAACTCTAGGAATACGGTTAAACTCCGTGCGTCTACCCCAATATCCAAAAGCCCACTCAATCAGTTGAGTGGGCTTTTTTGTGTCTAGGTTTTGGTTCCCTCATTGATGAGGGTAGCATAAGGTGTAGAGGCGTCCTTAAATGAACGCAAAACAGCCACAGCCCTTATATATCAGCCGGGAGCCATAAGAATCGCTTGAGTTCTAATATATTTTATACAGTTTTTCGATAACCTCATCTTGCGTAAAACCAGCTTCATTAAAAACAAACTTCTCGATCTCATTCATAGCAGCGCGTAGTCTTTTTTGACTTACCTGAATGTATTGCAGCGTTACGTCATCGGATGCTTTCGAGTTTCTATGATTCATCAATCGCTTGATAACAGAAATATTCAAATTCAAAATATCACCAATGGTTGAGAAGGTCCGACGCAGATCATGCGGTGTGATATGAATACCTGCAGCGTCACCAATATTTTTATACTGTTTTGATATGTCCGTCAGGTTACCGTCGCACTCTTTTAAGCGAGAAGGGAAAAGCCACGGCTCATCTTGTCGGTAATGATGTCGATGGGCAAGCATGGCGCACATTACTTTACCCAATGGCACATGCAAGGTGTCACCATTCTTAGTCTCATGAATAGTCATAGTGCCGTGTTTTAAATCAATAAAATCCCATCTTAATGTGTAGCCTTCGCTGGCACGTATGCCGGTGCACAAAAATAGCAGCATGATATCGCGTGCATTATTACTATGCGGTTGCATGGTGTGGAAGTCCTCACTCTTAAAATCAGTGAGTACGCGCACATAGTTACCCATCGTGTCTTCACTAAGATATCTAGTACGAGGTTTCACCGTATTCCAAAGTTTCTTGGCTGTCAGTATCTCGATAGGGCTTGGCTTGATGATAGGGGATTCGGACTTGTCTAAAAAACTCAGGCGCGAAAAATTCCATACTGCATTAAGCGCCCTAAAAGTAGCATTGGCTTGTGATGGGCTTAACTTAGTAAGCTCTAAGTGTTTTTCGGTGACATTGCTTTGCATGATTTCGTTCATAGACCTATCTAACCACTCCGCAAGCTTGCCTGGTATCTGCCGATTGTAGGTATCGATGGTCGATTGTTTTAGTCCAGGCTTATGAGAGATGTAATATTTATAAGCTTCGCCAAGCGTCGGCACAACCACGTCCTTCATGTCATCATTGAATGGGTCCTTACCTTGCATCAAATCTGATATTAACGACATGGCTTGTTCGCGTGCGTCTTGCAAGGTGATGATTGAGCAATCACCGATAACGCGACGATGCAACTTGCCGTTGATACGCTTATTGATTAAATAGTTTTTACTGGCGCTCTTGGTACAGACAGCAAAGCCGTTGACCACTTCGTCCTGATGAATGACCGCCTTATCTGTGTACTCTAAGCCGTCAATAAACCGTTTGGTAAATTTAGTTTTTGCCATGATAGTCGCTGTCCGTAGAGTGAATCTGTCTAGGTATAGTAGAGGATAACGGACAAAATGAGAAGTATACCAAAAGTATATTTTCGGGCGGTTTGATACTAGCAGGCAAGCCAGCCTAAAACCTACAGACAATAAAAAACCCTTATAAACCGTGGCTTATAAGGGTTTGAATTTGGTGGGCCCAGTAGGACTTGAACCTACGACCAAAGGATTATGAGTCCTCTGCTCTAACCAACTGAGCTATGGGCCCTAACGTTAGACGCACAATGATACCTGATTTTTTTAATTTTTCAAGTAAAAGATAGGCAGTAATCAAGATATTTTTTATTGAACCATATTTTTGTATTACAGGTAACCACCAGCTATGGTTAGACTACGGCCTCCATCCACGGTGATGATCTCTCCTGTGACATAATTTGCCTGCACAAGATACAGTACGCTATGAGCAATCTCATCAGGTTGGCCTATGCGCCTCATAGGGATAGCGTCGATGATACTTTGTTGTTGCTCGTTATCAATAGCTTGGTCGCTAGTAGGGTCAGGTAAAATGTTGACCCCAGGAGCAACCCCGTTGACCCGTACTTCTGGCGCCATCTCTAGCGCTAGCGACTGTACCATCATTCGATGCGCAGCCTTTGCCATGTTATAGACAGTATAGTGGTTAAACGGTCTATCATGTGCGTGTATGTCCAATAAACTGATAATACAGCCTTGTTGTTGCTTTAGATAAGGTAATAGGGCTTGGCTTAATAGTAAAGGGGCTTTCGCATTGGTCAAAAGCAACTCATCCCACTGTGCATCATTGATACTACCGAGCGGGCTAGGATAAAACCGTGAGGCATTATGCACCAGTACATCAAGCTGTCCAAACGCCTCTATAATACTTCCAACAAAGCTGTCTAAAGCCGCTCCATCGTTGACTATCGTTAAATCAGCAACGATAACTTTTGCACTATTAGCACGGATGTCGTTCAGATCATCAGCTAAGTCATTAGCGTCTTGTTCACTACGGTGACAATGAATGATAACGCGGTAACCTTGCCTATGAGCCGCTTTAATAATAGCTGCCCCAATGCGCCTAGCACTACCTGTGACAAGCATCACTGGCGTTTGGTTATTTATATTTTCTGCTTGGTAGGCATTAAGTTCTTGGTTCATAGCAATATTACTTTTTTCTCTAAGGTGCTTGTCTATATCATTGTTGCGCTTGCAAGTGTTCAATCCTGCTTTGGCGTAAGGCTGCACCAATAGCCGGGCCTTTAAGGTCTGGCGCAATGTCAGTCATACCGATGGCGTGAAAGCTGTTTAGTGCTAACATCATTTGGCGATGCTGTGTTGCTAGCTGTAACACATGACTGCACACTAGCAGTTGAGAGAGCTTGTCAGGCTCCTTATGCGCACCGCAGGCTTGGATTAGATCGATTTTTTCAGCCGCATTTAGACTGTTTATTGTGCTTAGTTTTTCAGCTTGCTGAGCGAATAAAATTGCGAACTGAGTATGTGCTTTTGGGACTTTGGCTTTATTACCGATAGCGTTAATATTTTTTATAGCGGTTGATACGTTAGACGTAGAATCAGAGTTTTCGCTAGTAAATAGTGATGAAGACAGGCTAGTCATTAGTAGTGCCCAACGCTGCGATAAATTTAAATGCATCTGTCCTGCAAAGTATAACGCTGTCTGCACTGTTTC
Organism: Psychrobacter sp. MES7-P7E; assembly: GCF_002863645.1. NCBI lineage: Bacteria > Pseudomonadati > Pseudomonadota > Gammaproteobacteria > Moraxellales > Moraxellaceae > Psychrobacter > Psychrobacter sp. MES7-P7E. The sequence goes on from NZ_PJBU01000112.1 coordinate 74,908, forward strand.
TCTTATTTGAATATTGTCCCAAGCGTGATGCAAAGGCGCGAAATACTCTGCGAGTGCACCAATTTCAAACAGTTTTTGCCAGTAGACTTGCGGTGATAGTTGCATAGTTGCACGGCTTGACTCTTGCCAGATACGCTCGGCGCTTAAATGAGTCAGCTCTCCTGTATCGACCAATTGACGCATCAGCGTTAAAGTGTCATCCGCGATGGTAAAGCCCAAATCGTAGTAACGGCTATAGAAGCGTACTGTTCGAAGTACACGTAATGGGTCTTCATTAAAAGCACTGGACACATGACGCAATGTCTTACTTTTTAAGTCTTGTAGTCCGCCATAGTAGTCGATGACTTGTCCATTAATCGGGGTATCATCGGTTAAGCTGGTAACTTCGATTGCCATCGCGTTGATGGTTAAATCACGACGGCGCAAATCATCCTCTAGACTGACATCGGGACTGGCATGTACGCTAAAACCTTTGTAGCCTGAGCCTTGCTTGCGCTCTGTGCGTGCCAATGCATACTCTTCATGACTGGTCGGATGCAAAAACACAGGAAAGTCAGCGCCCACTTGTTGAAACCCTGCATCAATCATCTCTGCCACAGTAGCGCCAACGACGACGAAGTCCTTGTCCTTGATAGGACGTTTAAGCAGTCGATCGCGTACAGCACCGCCTACGAGATAAATTTGCATAGAAGCCTCTTGTTATTATCGAGCTTTATATCACTAGCTCAATTTTTATGAATCAAAAAACCAGCCAATGCTCTATAAGTTGCATTGACTGGTTTTAGTATAGCAGAAGGGCTCTGTCAATGGATGACAGAGCCCTTCTTAATATAATCAATCCTCTACAAATTTGGTAGGGTGTCAGCCTCGCTCAGTCTACTATTTGTAGTACTTTCACTCGGCTTCCTTGTATCCAAATTATATTGAACCGATACAGTGCATTCATACTGGGTATGGTATATGACTATTTTTCGTTTTCTAGGTCTTGAGCTTCAGTAACGGTCAGTGCAGTCATATTGACAATACCACGTGCTGTCGCTGATGGCGTCAAAATGTGTACCGGCTTATTAGTTCCTAATAGGATAGGGCCAACAGAAGCACTGCCAGTTGCTGTTTTGAGCAGGTTAAAAGCAATATTTGAGGCATCAAGGGTTGGCAAGATAAGCAGGTTCGCTGCACCTTTTAACGGGCTTGATGGCATATCGTTTAGACGAATATTTTCGTTAAGCGCGGCATCACCTTGCATTTCGCCTTCAAATTCAAAGTCGACATTCATATTGGTTAGTAGCTCATGAACCTTACGCATTTTGACAGCGCTGGCACGATCTGAAGCACCAAAGTTAGAATGAGACACTAGCGCAACGCGTGGCGTGATACCAAAGCGACGTAATTGATCTGTTGCCAAGACAGTCATTTCAGCCAATTGTTCAGCCGTTGGGTCTTCATGGACATAGGTATCAGCAATAAAGATATTACGATCTTGCATGAGTACCGCATTCATCGCATAGAAATCATTCATACCTTGTTTTTTGCCAATGACGCTTTCAACGTATTTTAGATGCAATTGGTAATGGCCAAAGGTACCACATACCATGCCATCTGCCGCACCGTTTTCGACCAGCAAAGAACCAATCAAAGTCGTCTTACGGCGAACATCACGACGCGCAAGCTCAATGCTTACACCGCGGCGTTTGTTCTTCTCGTAGTAGCCCTGCCAGTAGTCTTTGTAGCGAGGATCGTCATCAACGTTGACGATGGTAATATTCTCGCCAGCTTTTAGACGTAGGCCCAGTTTTTTGATATTGGCTTCGATAACTGAAGGGCGACCAACCAAAATAGGTTGTGCTAGCTTCTCATCAACGACCACTTGTACAGCAAGCAAGACGTTGTTGTCTTCACCTTCACAGTACACAATACGTTTTGGATCGGCTTTAGCACGAGCAAAGATTGGCTTCATCACAAACGCTGAGTTATAAACAAACTCAGATAGACGCTGACGATAGGCTTGCATGTCATCGATCGGTAGCGTGGCAACGCCCGAATCCATCGCTGCTTTGGCCACAGCAGATGCGATCTCAATGATTAGATTTGGTTCTAGAGGGCCTGGGATTAAGTAGTCACGACCAAAGCTCTGCATCTTTTCGATGTTTCTAGCGCTGGTAGTTGGAGTGGCTTCGACGTGTGCCATCGCAGCGATTGCTTTTACGCAGGCGACTTTCATCTCTTCGTTAACAGTGGTTGCACCAACATCTAATGCACCGCGGAAGATATACGGGAAGCATAGCGCGTTGTTTACTTGGTTTGGATAGTCTGAACGACCCGTTGCCATGATGACGTCTGGACGTACCGCATGGGCCAATTCTGGCATGATTTCAGGTGTTGGATTGGCAAGTGCAAAGACGATAGGGTCTTTTGCCATACGGCGAACCATATCTTCTGATAGTGTACCTGGCATTGATAGGCCTAGGAACATATCGACATCGTCCATGACTTCTTCGATAGAAGTAGCCGTAACATCACGAGCATAGCGTTGTTTGGTTTCATCAAGGTTTTCACGGCTAGTACTGATGATACCGCGTGAGTCTGAAACAATAATGTTGTTCTTATTAACGCCAAGCGCGCAAATAATATCTAGGCAAGAAATGGCTGCTGCGCCTGCGCCTGAACAAACAATTTTAATCTCTTCGATTTTTTTGCCAGTGATCAACAAAGCATTTAGCATGGCTGCGGCAACAATGATTGACGTACCATGTTGATCATCATGGAACACAGGAATGTTCATACGCTCACGTAGTACGCGCTCAATTTTGAAACATTCTGGTGCTTTGATGTCTTCTAGGTTGATACCACCAAAAGTAGGCTCAAGGGAGGCAACCGCTTCGATGAATTTGTCTGGATCATTTTGAGCAATTTCAATATCAAAAACGTCGATACCTGCGAACTTCTTAAATAGAACGCCTTTACCTTCCATGACTGGCTTCGATGCCAATGGACCGATATTACCCAGACCCAATACAGCAGTACCGTTAGTGATAACACCAACGAGGTTATTACGTGCCGTGTATTTAGACGCAAGTTTTGGATCTCTTTGGATCTCAAGACAAGGTACAGCAACACCTGGAGAGTAGGCGAGTGCTAAATCACGTTGGTTGGCTAGCTGCTTAGTAGGGGTTACCGAAATTTTACCTGGGCGTGGAAACTCATGGTAATGTAAGGCAGCTTGTTCAAACTGCTCTTTTTCTGTACTGAGGTTATCCGTATTCGAAGTGGTATCGTCATTCATAATAATTGCCATGGTTGGAATAAATTGGAATAAATTAAATGGTGATAAAAAACAACGTCTAACCCTCCAAAGATCATTGAATGATAATAATTGAAAGGGATAAAGACGTTAAACGACTCACGACCATCAGAATCATGGTCGACGATCAAAGATCAGGTCAAAAAAGCAAACCAGCTAAAATATTCATTCTAGCATTATTGCCAATTCACTGCCTAGTCAACAACGGTGAATTGTGCGAATAATATAATAAAATGATATTCGTTATTTATCTCGTTGATAATGCCAAAAAATGCAGTTGGATATCAACCTTAATTTCATAATATTTCAAAATATTACAGAATTGAAAGGTGTTAAGACGGGCAACTACTAAGATGAGCAACTAATAGGCATCTGCGGTGTATCAGGCGCAGGCGCACTGCTATCTAAATCATTAGCGATATCTTGCACGCTGTAAGGATTGGCTAATAAACGAAAAACTCGATCAACTTCTTCAAACTGGCCTTGCTCTGCGGCAGTAATTGCACGCTGCGCCATGCTATTACGAAGGACATAGACAGGATTGGTGGTTGTCATGTCGTTAACTACCTGTTCAAGTGGCAGCTGCTCGATCTGCGCCAGATAACGTGCTGACCAGTCTTGCCATACTTGCTGCGCATCATCGCTTAATTCAGTGGTCATGGTAGTCAGTAGCTTTTGCTCATAAGGATAATCTGCTGGTGCGACCAAACCGAGTAGGGCGCGGAAGCTATTGGTATAGTCGAGCAAGTTGTCTTCTAATAGTGTCAACCATTCAAAGGCTAAGCTGAGACTTTCTCTTTGATGCGGTAAGCCAAGCTTGCGGCACAGACCTTGCTGATAATGCTGCATAAAGGTTGCTTCGTAAGGCGCTAGGCAGTCAGCAAGAGTCTCACGAGTAACGCCTTCTAGGCGCATAAAGTGTGGCAGCCAAACGTTTAGATTCCAATGCCCAATAGCAGGCTGATTCTGATAAGCGTAACGACCCGTATGGTCAGAATGATTATTAATCCATGCAGGATTGAAGCGCTCCATAAAGCCAAACGGCCCGAAGTCCAAAGTACTGCCCGTGATAGATAAGTTATCTGTATTCATCACACCATGAGCAAAGCCAATCAATTGCCAATCAGCAATCATACGGGCCGTACGCTCGACCACTGCGGTCAAAAAAGCTAAGACAGGCGCTTCGCTATCACGGCACTCTGGATAATAAGTGTCAATCATATAGTCGGTGAACTCACCCAGTACATCAGGGGCGAAGCTGGCAATCCACTCGACATGACCGAGACGAATATGACTATCAGCCACACGCATCAACGCTGCACCTGCTTCGATACGCTCACGGCGCACTCTCGTATCAGATACCACAAACCCCAATGCGTTAGATGAGGGGATGCCAAGCTGGGTCAATGCATGACCGCACAGGTATTCGCGAATAGTACTACGTAAGACTGCTCGTCCATCACCCATGCGTGAGTAGGGCGTCAAGCCAGCGCCTTTGAGGTGCAAGTCTTGTGGCTGTCCATCATTATCGAGTACCTGTGCCATGAGCAAACCGCGTCCGTCGCCCAATTGCCCAGCCCACTGTCCAAACTGGTGACCAGCATAGGCCATCGATAATGGTTTGAAATCAGCTGGCACGTATTGACCGCCCAATATCTCAACCCAATTGGTCATCAGATCCTCATCGTCGGCCCAGCCCAACTGCTGTGCAACTTGACTATTGAAGTGACCGGCACGAGGATTGTCTAGTGGTGTCGGTGGCTGCTCATGATAAAGGCGCGTGTCTAGGTTGACGTAAGTGTTTTGATAACGCATACAGGCCGTTTCCATTAAATTATAAAAGTGAGAATGTCACTATAGCATAGCTCTCATATGGCATCGTTGCACTCTGTCCGTCTCTTGTAATATCTGACCAAAAAATAAAATTATCTGTCTTTAAGTAATTGAATGTGATTGTTATTGCTTTTAGGTTGGAGCTGGCAATGGTTCAGCCAATGTACTTGACCATCTATTATGATAATAAGGTCATTAGAAGTAGCTGTAGTGACATAAGCGACAAATTATAAGCAAAAAAATCCCCCTATCTAGTACGGATAGGGGGATGGAGAAGCTTCAAAATTATAAAACAAATCAGAGGTTAATTAAGCAGCTTTTTCATTCGCGCCAATAGAGCGGAAGGCAGTTTTTAGATTGCTGTTATGCTCAAGGATTTTCTGTTCAATTTTCGCATAATCATGCTTTAGCTTATCATCAACTTCACGTAAGCGATCAGCACATTCTATTTTTTTCATTTCAATAGTTTGAGCTTTCAGTGATTGCCATTCTTCGACAGTTTGTTTAAATGCATCGTATTCAAACTTAATGCGGTCTTGGAAGCTCTTCATCGCATGAGGAAGATCGATGCCGCTTACTGCTGCTGTATCGATTTGCTGCTGAGCTTTCTTAAACTGCATTTGCACTTCGGCATGCTTAATAGTCGTATCATCAACAGTACGCAAATCCGTCGTTAAACCGATTTTTGATAAACCAGCAATCAACCATTTTGTTGGATCATATTGCCACCATTTCACGCCATTACGATAATCATACTGGAAGAAATGATGATAGTTATGATAACCCTCGCCCCACGTAAAGATAGCTAAGAAAAAGTTATCACGAGCACTATTAGTATCCGTATAAGGACGTGTACCAAACATATGACATAGCGAATTGATGAAGAACGTAAAGTGATGCGTCAATACCAAACGTAGTAGGCCTGCGATAACCAACGTACCCCAAACATCACCAAGCAACCAACCGATAGCGGCAACCATACCAACGTTCATGGCAACTACCCATAGACCGTAGTATTTATGCTGAATTTGTAAGACTCTATCTTTAGTCAAATCAGGAATGTTTTTGTAGTCGAACTTGCCGCTAGGGTAGTTGCGTAGCATCCAACCAATATGGCTGAACCAAAAACCACGCTGTGCTGAATACGGATCGTCCAAACGATCATCTACATGACGATGGTGAGTACGATGTCCAGAAACCCAATCAAACGCTGAGCCTTGTACGGCTAAGGTTGAACCTAACAATAAAAAGTTTTTGACAATAGGGTGCGCTTTGTAAGCACGGTGCGATAGCAGACGATGGTAACCCGCCGTGATACTGATACCTGTCCATACCATAAAGGCACCAAACACACCCCAAACAGGAGCGCTAACTTCATGAGTCCATAGATACCATGGCGTAATCACAGCAGCAGCAATTGGCGTCGCTACTAAAATAGCCGCTGGAATCCAGTTAATTGGTGCTTTGGTAAATTCAAACTCACGCATATCAATGCTTTGCTCTTGCGCAGAAAGATCCGCTTGCTCAGAAGCTTTCGCATAATTGCGTTTTGCAACAGGCTGCTCATCAAGCGCCATTTGCGCTTTTTTCTCATCGAAACGAGTTTTAAAACGCGTTACTTGAGTGCTGGCGGTCTTTACAAGCGTATCACCAGATTTGATAGCGAAACGTAAGCCTTTAAGCGGTAAGCCAAGTGCTTTTTTTGCAATCATATAATATCCCTAACGGTATTAATTTAAGCCACCATAGTACCTTAAAAAGCGTGTAAAGTGAACACTTATACACTATAAAAATATTGCTAAATAACAATAACTTGTATGGATTATAGAATGTATTGATCAAAAATACGAGTGACTTATCAGACATGAAGGAGAAATGTAACAAGAAGGGTAGATATGTAGAAAAGAATGCGTTTATCGAAAAAATGATTAAATATCAAAAAAGTACGGATAACTCGGTTAAGGCAACAGCAAATGACTTGGAAAATCCGTAATGATGACATCGGTCTGCCATTTGATGAGCTGCTCAATGGTGGGAATATCATTAACCGTCCAAGCACTTACGGGCAATCCATAACGGTGGCTATGCTTGATGACGGCTTGGGTCAAAAGCGGATAATGAATGCCCAGTTGAATACAGCCGAGTTGCAATGCGGTGTTGGTCGCGCTTGCCAACGCTTCTGGCGTACGAATAAGCAAGCCGCGAGGCATATGAGATAATAGTTTGTGACGTTGCAAACGGTTGTGTAACTCGACATCGAAGCTCGTCAATACAACTGGTAAGCTGGCAAGGGGTGTATCAATAAATGCCTGCCGAAGCGCTGCAATCAACACCGCGTAGTTGGTACGGCTATGCGTCTTAATTTCAAGCTCAATAACGTTAAACCCGCTAAGCGCAGGTGCCATGCTCGCCAATGTCATAATAGGTTGGCCAAACTGCAATTGGCACTGAATCTCAGTCAGTTTTAACTGATCAATACGTGATTGCCGACCGCACATACGCTCTAAATCATCGTCATGGAATACGATTAAGTGACCGTCAGCGTTTAGTTGTATATCAAATTCTACGCCTGCTAAGCCTTTTGACTTAAGATTTTGAGAGTATTGAAAGCCTGAAAAGGTATTTTCTAACGCCTCACCGCGTGCGCCTCGATGACCTAGTAATAATGTATCTCTAAAATTTATCATATGCACCAATTATCGATGATTTTATGCCCAATCATATAGCGTCATATCAATGACGTCTAACAAAAACTGTGATGCAATCCGTAGTTTTATAAATATGACTTCTTAGGGACTAAACTTGACAATGTTTGTTATGTTTTTGCAACCAAACGCAGGTTTTTCCCATAATAAGGGGCACTATTTGTATATCCATGGGCTACACTAATGACCATTTGATTTAAACACCGTATAATAATGTGGTTTTCATATCTGTAGCAGCTAGCGTTGCGATTTGAATGTTGAACACTGTCAGTCAGTGGCGGTACGAACCTGTAAATTGGGAGTAGAGTTAGTATGAGCGTAGCAAATATAAGTTTGAGCAAGTGGCATAAAGTTGCTGGGATTGGATTGGTATGTGGTTTGGCGCTTGCAGGCTGTGATCGCTCAGATAAAGAAGACACTACTGAGCAGGCAGAGCTAACAGAACAAGAGACGGTCGATGCTGAAAATAGCGTTGCGCCTGCGATCAGTTGTGATGATCCTATGGTGCAAGATCGCCTTAAGTCAGCTCTGAAAAATACGCTCAATCAACAAGCACAGTCATTGGCTGCCAATTATGCAAATGATGCTGAAATCAGTTTAGCAAACGGTGTGGTTAGCGAAAAAACCAATGGCGTTGTCATTGACGTTCAAAACGCTGCCATCTTGCAACAAGCCAATGAGAACGGCATGACCACTTGTCAAGCAAGTGTCAGCATGACGCTACCAAGTGAAGACTTGTATCAAGCCAGTCAGGTACAAGCGGCCAATAATCAGCCAAGTCTACAATCGCGTTTAGCGCAAGACAATATCCGTATCAATAACAATATGCTCGTTGATGACGCTTTCACTTACATCGTCGGTACTCAAGGCGGTCAAGTGCGTACGCGTATTGCGGGTCAGCCTGCTTTGATTACTGTTGTTGCAGATGTAATGGCAGGTTCTGTATTTAAAACTGCAATGGATGAGCAACGCGCCCAACGTGCTGCTGAGCGCCGCGCAACGCAGAACAACGATACGACTCAAACAGCGCCAATCCGTCAGCCAAGAACCGTAACGCCAGTTGAGCCAATTCGTCCAACTGAACCTACGCCGCCGCCAACCATCAACAAACCTGCTGAAAGTCAGAACAGTTCGACTGCAAACACCCAAGCAGCTGCTGCCGAGCCTAGCAAGCCCGCAACACCAAAAGCCGTACCTAAAGATGAAACCATTGATATGGTCATCATTGAAGACAACAGCGCGACTTATTAATTGGTCATTGTAATAAGAGATAGCGATATCCAGTAGAGCGAATTGCTATCGCTGAATAATAAAAACCCCGCAACAATTATGTCGCGGGGTTTTTTTGGGTTTAAGCTCTTTATTGTTAAATACTTAGTTTGTATTATTGACTGTCAGTGAACGTTTTCAATGCTTGACTGTCCCACAACACCTCAGAGACTTTTTCTGGGTCTGTACAAAAGCGTGCAGCGACAAATAACCAATCAGATAAGCGATTAATAAAGCTGACGGCAGTACTGCGAATCGCTTGTGGACGCTGCTGCTGCAAGATCACGGCTTGACGTTCAGCACGGCGACACACACTACGCGCCACGTGTAATTGACTCACCAATATAGAACCTGTCGGCAGAATAAAGTCTTTCAGCGGTGGCAATGTGGCATTCATCATATCTATTTGCTGCTCTAACCATTCAATATGAGTGGCATTAACCCCTTCATACTCTGGCATGGCAAGCTCGCCGCCTATATTGAACAACAAGTGCTGAATGATGACCAAGGCCTCAGAGAACTCTTTCTCTATAGATTGCCCTTTATTGTGTTTTAGTTGCGCACGTACCAAGCCAATATGCGAGTTGAGCTCGTCGATGTCACCCATGACGCTAAATAGATCGTCCGCTTTACTAAGGCGGCTGCCATCAGCCATACCAGTGCTGCCGTCATCTCCAGTACGTGTGTATATTTTGCTTAAGCGATTGCCCATCTTTACATCCTTAACGGTTTTTATGATTGAATAGCGTTAGTTGCACGCTCATTGTAGTATTTTACGCCTGTTTTCGCTAAGATAATGGGTTACGTTTTATATCACGACGTTTTTTGGTCTGAATTTTTATTTTCCTGATTTATAGTCACAGTCGTTGGTATGGCTTATTCATACACGGCGGCTGAGATTTCACATTTCTTTATTTTATTTACGTTACAAGGCTTTTTTACTATGACCACACCACTTGCAGATGCGATGTCCCAACTTGCCATTTACGATTCATTGACTGGCAGCAAGCGTCAGTTTGTACCACTCAAAGCAGGGCAGGTTGGTATGTATGTGTGCGGCATGACCGTTTATGACTATTGTCACATTGGTCATGCGCGAGTGATGGTCGGTTTTGATATGGCCGTTCGTTGGTTGGTGCGCTTGGGTTATGACGTGAATTACGTACGTAATATCACTGATATCGATGATAAAATCATTGCCCGTGCTGCTGAAAACGGTGAAGAGATTGGTACATTGACGCAGCGTTTTATTGAAGCGATGCATGAAGACGCGACAGCGCTTGGTTGTGAGATGCCAAATGCTGAGCCACGTGCGACTGATCATATCGATGATATGCAGGATATGATTGAGACGCTAGTCACTGGCAACTATGCGTATGCAGGCGACAACGGTGACGTCTACTATGCTGTTGATAGCTTTGATGGTTATGGTAAATTATCTAAGCGTAATCTGGACGATATGCAGGCAGGTTCGCGAGTCGAAGTTGAAAATGATAAACGCAATCCATTTGACTTTGTACTATGGAAAGCGGCAAAACCTGACGAGCCGCAGTGGGCATCACCATGGGGTCAAGGGCGTCCAGGCTGGCATATTGAATGTTCAGCGATGTCGACTAAGTGCTTGGGTAGCACCTTTGATATTCATGGCGGTGGTCATGACTTACAGTTCCCGCATCATGAAAACGAAATCGCGCAGTCTGAGGCAGCGACTGGTTGTGAGTATGCACGCAACTGGATGCATGTTGGTTTTATCAATGTCGATGGCGAAAAAATGTCTAAATCATTGGGTAACTTTTTTACCATTCGCGATGTAATGGCAAAGTACTTACCTGAGACGGTGCGTTTTTTCTTATTATCGAGCCATTATCGCAGCCAAGTTAACTTCTCTGATAGCGCATTGGATGAAGCACATAATAGCCTAAGCAGATTATACAATGCACTAAAATTGGCTGAGCAGCAAAAAGGACAATCAATCGTAATCAATGAAGACTTAGTGGCTGAAGCTTATAATAGCGCGGTTGGACAAGACTTCATCAAGGCGATGAATGATGACTTCAATAGCTCGACGGCTATCAGTGTCTTATTTGGATTGGCTCGCGATATCAATAAAACCATTAAAACGGAAGACGTCGATACCGCATGGCAATTAGCCCAGCAACTAAAAGCATTGGCACAAGTATTAAATATTTTACAGCAGCCAGTGCAGCAGTTTTTGCAAGCAGTGATTGGTGATCAGGCAGAAGATGGTCTAACGGATGCGGTTATTGATAATTTAATTATCGAACGTGCAGAGTCTAAAGCCAACAAAAACTTTGCCCGTGCTGATGAGATACGTGAGCAACTAAAAGAGGCGGGCATTGAGCTCGAAGATAGCCGTGCTGGCACCACATGGCGCCGCGCTTAAAATAATTTTTGCCGTTTATAGGATAAATAGCTACAAATCTCGTAATAAATTAAGTCAGCTTTAGGCTGGCTTTTTTTTGCTTACTGAATTAGGTTAAAGCAGCACCGATATATTTTTTTATACTTTCCTTTTGTAGACTGATGGCTTTGAAAACATGAATACTCTTAAAGACAATCCTATGGACCATCATTGTGCCGTTTTGAGCTCAGATGATAATCATCAAGCAGATGTAGAGAAACATCGTTTTAAAAGCCATGTGCTGCAAGTATTGTTGGGCTTTTTTATCATTGCTATAAGTGTCATCTATACACCTGTTTACGCAGCAAATAGTGAAAATGAACAGAGTGCGAGCGAGCCGGAAAAACAAACGCCTAGTAAGCCTGATAGTTTTACTGAATATGCCGCTCAGCAAGTCAATGCGCTTAAAGATGAAAGTGTCAGTATTTCTGGTATTACTGAAGAGATCTTTGATCCTACTGAGCGTAACGCAGTGGAGCAGGCAGGCAGGCTACAAGGCGATACGGCACTGACCGGAGAATATAGTGAGAGCTACTATATTCTCGATAAACTAAATGCAGGGTTGCCGCCGTTATCTGAGCCACCTAATTTAGAAACACCGCTTGCAGCCTTAGAGTTTTTTCAATCAGCGTTAATGAAGCAGCAGTATGATTTGGCCGCTTACGCGCTAAACATGAATTTGATTGATGAAAAAAACCAACGGAGCCGTGCGCTTGATCTCACAAAGCGATTGGATTTCTTATTGTCCGAAAAAGAGCTCTATGTATTCGACGATATGCCAGATCGTCCCGATGGCTTAATTGAACCACCGCTTGGTAATAATAGCAGTGTCATGGGTATTGCCAGACGTTCTATTCAGCTTGGCTATGTTGATTATCGCGAGCGCCGTGTTCCTATCTATTTGCAGCGAGTGCGGGTAGGAGATGAAGCCCCTGTCTGGGTGTTTTCGGCGCAGACAGTAGGTAATATTGATAATCTCTATGAGCAGTATCATCCAGCCGAGTTTGAGCGTTATTTGCCCACTTGGTTAAAGCTAAAGTTTTTTGGAATTGCGCTATGGGAGTTTTCAGCGCTGATATTGTTCTTTTTATTAACCATGGGGATGGGTTGGCTACTGAGTAAAGGTACTGCAAAAATCATCAATCATTATATCGATGAAGAAAAATACAGCGTGTATGTTGGCAGTACCAACGGCGTCGCAGATTTGGTTAGCAAGCTGACAGTACCATTAACCTTTGCCATCAGTTTTTCACTGGTTTTTACCTTGGTTTCTGGTGGTTTTCCTTATTTAGATGCAGTCGCCTCATCTACTCGTCCATTGATTTGGATTGGACTGGTATTTAGTACTATGTGGTTAGGTATTCGTATCATTAACTTTTTTGCCAATCGCTATCAAGACATGCAGATTGAGAATCTGGCTGCAGAGCATTTTGATAAAGAACGTCGCCGCCGTACTTATGTATCGATATTTCGTCGTGTCTTTATTTTCGTTATGATTTTGGGAAGTTTCTGGATAGGTCTTAGTGAATTTGCCAATATGGAAGGCTTTGGCAAGACGTTACTGACTTCAGCGGGTATTGCAGGTGTGGTTATCGGTATTGCGGCACAGCCGATATTGGGGAATATCATCGCTGGTGTACAGGTAGCAGTGACGCAGCCAGTGCGAATCGGCGATAGTGTGATAATGGATGGTAATTTTAGTACGGTCGAAGACCTGCGTTACACGTATGCCGTGTTAAAAACATGGGATGAGCGTCGCTTGATCGTGCCAATGCGTGAGCTAATCACTGAACGAGTGGAAAACTGGTCGCATACAGAAGTTCATCAGACCTGTCCTGTGTTTTTGTATATCGATTATGGCGCAGATATCGACGCTATCCGAGAGGCATTTATATCGATGGTCAAGGACAATAAACTTTGGGATAATAAAACAGAACCTGAAATGTATGTGGTTGATGTGACCGAAAATACCATTCAACTGCGCGGCGCTGTTTCATCAGTAGGACCTATAGAGGCATGGACGCTAGCCTGTGAAATACGAGAGCAAATGCTTGGTTATTTGCATGCGCAGCAGAACAAGTATCTACCTACAGAGCGTTTTACGTTAACAAAGGGCGAATAGGATTCAGGAGTAATAATGGGCTTTGTGAGTTCAATTAGCTTTGAAAGCGAGCTATTAATGGTTTAAGACATGGCTGCTATCGATAAAGACTTACTTGTGTAAAATAATCTGACAAATATAGTGTGTCAGTGAGGCGCTTATTTGTTATAATGTGGCGTTATTTTTATAGGATAACTGAGTGGTTAGCCATGAGTCAGCACTGTATATGCAGCTGTAATGATTGATACGCTTAACCCTGAGCTCCTACCCATCAAAATAACCACCACTAGGGGTCTGTATGTTGCGAATTGTCGATGAAGCCTTAACCTTTGATGACGTTTTATTATTACCAGCCTATTCTGAAGTTCTGCCAAAAACTGCTGATCTGTCTACTCGTTTGACCAAAAACATCACACTTAATCTTCCGCTAATCTCTGCGGCGATGGATACTGTGACTGAGTCTGAAATGGCTATCACTATGGCACAGCTTGGTGGCATGGGTATTTTGCATAAGAGCATGGACATCGAGAAGCAGGCTACACAAGTACGCCGTGTCAAAAAATTTGAAGCGGGTACCGTTGTTGATCCTATCACTGTCCATCCAGAGATGACAATCGGTGAATTGCTGCGTTTGACTCAAGATAATAATATCTCAGGTGTGCCAGTAGTCGAAAGAGGCACAGATAACGTTGTGGGTATTGTTACTCATAGAGATTGGCGTTTTGAGACCAATTTGTCATTGCCAGTTAGTCAGATTATGACACCTAAAGAGCAGCTAGTAACTGTGCATGAAGGTGAAAGCAACGAGAATATCAAAAGATTGCTACATGAGCACCGCATCGAAAAAGTCATCGTCATTGATGATAATTTCCGCCTGCGTGGTTTGATTACTGTTAATGACTTTGCCAAAGCTGAAAACAATCCAAATGCGTGTAAAGACGAACAAGGTCGCCTACGTGTTGGCGCAGCTGTTGGTACTGGTGCCGACACGCAAGCACGCGTTGAAGCATTAATCGCTGCTGATGTCGACGTTATCGTTGTTGATACGGCGCACGGTCACTCAAAAGGCGTGATCGATAAAGTGTCTTGGATCAAGAAAAACTACCCGCATGTGCAAGTAATCGGTGGCAACATCGCAACAGGTGAAGCTGCAATCGCTTTACGTGACGCAGGTGCTGATGCAGTAAAAGTAGGTATCGGCCCTGGTTCTATCTGTACCACGCGTATCATCGCAGGTATCGGTGTACCGCAAATCTCAGCGATTGATAACGTTGCTAGTGCTTTAAAAGACAGCATTCCATTGATTGCTGACGGTGGTATCCGCTACTCAGGTGACATGGCAAAAGCAATCGCTGCTGGTGCATCATGCATCATGGTTGGTTCACTCATGGCTGGTACCGAAGAAGCACCAGGTGAAGTTGAGCTGTTCCAAGGTCGCTATTATAAAGCGTATCGCGGTATGGGTAGTTTAGGTGCAATGTCAGGATCAAACGGTTCTTCAGACCGCTACTTCCAAGATGCAAAAGATGGCGTAGAGAAGCTAGTACCAGAAGGTATCGAAGGCCGTGTTCCTTATAAAGGACCAGTTGCGGGTATTGTTAATCAGTTGGTTGGTGGCTTACGTTCATCAATGGGTTATACGGGTTCTGCCACGATTGAAGATATGCGTACCAATCCGCAGTTTATCAAAGTAACCTCAGCGGGTATGAAAGAGTCGCATGTGCATGATGTGCAAATCACTAAAGAAGCACCGAACTATCGAGTAAACTAGATCGTTCCGTGAAATACTTCTCTTTTGTAGATTTAAAATGTATTGATGTTAGCTGAGACGTAAGGCTGCAGCGAGCTTAAGATACAAACAGCCAACAATGCTCTGTTATTGTTGGCTGTTTTTTTTGTAAAATACAGAAACAGATTATTACAACAATAGCATTGCCTGCGTATACGTTTGGCCTTTTATTTTTTTGACTTGAGGAACACATAATGAGCTATTTTGGCACTGATGGAATTCGCGGAAAATTTGGTGAATTACCAATTACACCAGACTTTATTTTAAAACTAGGCTACGTCACTGGGCTTGTCCTCATAGAAAAAAATGAAAATCCTACGCGTAAGCCAAGTGTGGTGATTGGTAAAGATACGCGTCTGTCAGGCTATGTGATAGAGGGAGCATTACAAGCAGGTTTTAATGCGGCTGGTGTTGATGTTTATATGCTTGGTCCATTGCCAACCCCAGCGATTGCGCATTTGACCCGTAGTTTCAATGCAGATGCTGGCGTGGTTATCTCAGCCTCGCACAACCCCTATTATGATAATGGAATCAAGTTTTTCTCAGGTGACGGCAAAAAGATAAGTGATGAGATGCAGACTGCAATTAATGATAAATTGACAGCAATTATGAACGACGTTGGTAGTGATGTTGCTATGATGCCTATTCTTGATCCTGCAAATTTAGGTAAGAACAACCGAATTGATGATGCTAAAGGTCGCTATATTGAATTTTGCAAAGGCAGTTTTCCTTATCAATATGACCTCAGTCATCTGACGGTAGTAGTGGATTGTGCCAATGGTGCAGGCTATAGCGTAGCACCTAGAGTAATGCGCGAGTTGGGGGCCAACGTGATTGCCATCAATAATACGCCAGACGGCATCAATATCAATGCTGAGTGTGGTTCTACCCATCCTGAAAGCTTACAAAAAGCTGTGCTTGAGCATGACGCAGATGTCGGTATTGCGCTTGATGGTGATGGCGATCGTATCGTAATGGTTGATGAGACGGGTAAGCTAGTCGACGGCGATGGTATCTTATACGTACTTGCTACCCAAGGTAAAACCAAAGCTGAAGGTGTTGTCGGCACGCTCATGAGCAACATGGGGCTAGAGCTGGCGCTAAAAGATGCAGACATTAAATTTACTCGCGCAAAGGTGGGTGACCGTTACGTGATGCAGGACTTAGAAGCTAATGGCTGGATATTGGGCGGTGAGCCATCTGGTCATATTCTCTGCTTAGACAAAAGTCGCACAGGGGACGCTATCATTGCTGGTTTGCAAGTACTGGCAGTGATGCAAGCCAGAGAGCGTGCGCTAAGTGAGCTTGTTGAAGGTTTTGAAGTGTTGCCGCAAAAGTTAGTCAATGTACGCTTATCTCAAATGCAAGACCCATTCAAACATGAGGAGTTGGTTGCTGCTTTTGATAAAGCACAGGCAACGCTAGAGGGTCGTGGTCGTCTGTTGATACGTCAGTCAGGCACAGAGCCTATGATTCGTGTGATGGTTGAGTCAGATGATGAAATAGAATGCGATGTAATGGCTAATGACTTAGCTGATCTTATAAAGTCGGTACTAGGCTAATAGTATTTAGTGCAATAACTCGTATTTAAGATAATGACTGATATCTAAACGACTGGTATTCGAGACAACAACATTATAGTTTTCAAATAAGGAACTGCCATGAGCATGGACTTTACCGACCAACGCCTCTCATACGAGAAAGGTGAGCTTGACCAACAGTCAGTACCAACGTCACCATTCCAGCTCTTTAAAGCTTGGATGAACGAGGCGTTAGCGCAAAAGGTGCAAGAGCCTTATGCAATGAGTTTGGCGACATGTGGCGCAGACAATAAGCCTAGCGTCCGTATTGTGTTACTACGCGAGATTACTGAGACAGGTATCGTTTTCTATACCAATTATGACAGCGCAAAAGGACAGGATGTTGTAGAAAATCCTAATGCTGAGGTACTGTTTTTTTGGCATGAGCTGGAGCGTCAAGTCCGTATTAGCGGTAGTATCGCTAAAATTGCTGCTGATAAATCGGCTGCCTACTTCCAAAAGCGTCCGCACGATAGCCAAGTAGGAGCTTGGGTCAGTCAACCGCAAAGTGGTGAAGTGGCCAATCGTGAAGTCATGGAGCAAACGTTTGAACAGCTTCAAGCAGAGCACCCTGACAATACTACTGTACCAACGCCAGAGTTTTGGGGTGGGTATGAGATTACGGTTGAAAGTATTGAGTTTTGGCAAGGTCGCGCCAATCGGATGCATGACCGAATTGTGTATACGCAGAGTAGCGGCGATGACAGTGAAGGCAATACAAGCTGGACGACCAAACGTTTATTACCATAGTTGTTATAGCCTCAAGCTATAGATTATACAAAACTAAAAAAGCCACTCTAAATCCAAGTTCTTTGGTGTCTAGAGTGGCTTTTTTACGTTGACTATTTACCTTGTTTGGCATTATTTTTTATTCAACCTTTCATTTAATATTGGTATCGACATCCACTGAGACTGACATGCCAGGACGTAAGCGTGCAAGTTCAGGCTGGTTTTGGTCTAGGTCTATGCGTACAGGAATACGTTGAGCAATTTTTATGTAGTTACCTGTCGCAGGGTTGGCAGCAGCAGCACTAAACTCGCTACCAGTCGCTGGCGAGATATTACTCACGTGACCCGTAAATTTGGCACCGCCAAGCGCATCCACATGAATAGTAGCTGGTTCGCCGATCGCCATACTAGCTATTTGGGTTTCCTTAAAGTTTGCAATAATCCAAATGCCTTTTGGCACGATATACATGAGCTGGGTGCCCGCGCTAACGTACTGGCCTTCTTTGACACTGACTTGGCTCAGCTGACCGGACTCAGGTGCTGTGATGATCGTATTATCGAGATTAATTTGTGCTTGCTTCACACCTGCCTCAGCACTTTTGATATTTGCGTCCAGCGAGGGTTGGGTGCCACTGGTTTTGGCGCGGTTTTGTTGAGCGGCTTGTAAATTGGCTTCAGCCTGTTGCACACTTGCCTGTGCTTGAGCCAACTGCGCCTTGATATGAGCAACTTCTGCTTTTGATACCGCACCAATAGCATCTAAACCTTGATAACGGTTTACATCTTCACGCGCGCTCTCGACATTGATTTTGGCACTATACAAATCAGCTCTACGTGCTTCAATTTGCGCTTGGCTGGTTTGTGTATCCTGGTCATTGGTAGAACGGTTAGTAAGGGCTACCTCGGTATTTGCTTGGGCTTGGTCGAGCTGCTGCTGAAAGGTTCGATCATCTATCTTTATGAGTAAGTCGCCAGCTTTTACGTTGGCGAAGTCTTGCACGGCTACCTTGGTGACATAGCCAGAAACTTGCGGGCTAATAATAGTCGTCTGACCTTTGACAAAAGCATTATTGGTTTGCTGTACCGTTGGGGTAAATGGTGGGAGCTTCCACGCATACAAAATCAATGTCACGCCAATGACAATCAATAAAATTAATAAGCCTAAGTTTAGATAGGATTTTTTCTTAGGCGACCAACCAGTAGTATCGGGTATTGGCTCTTTTGGTGGCATCGGTGGTTCATTGCTGTCTGAACTGCTTTCTATATCACCTTCTGCTGTCTTAGTTGCTGATGGCGAAGAAGTTGCAGCAGACTCTTCTTTGCTTATATCGGACGCTAGAGGTGTGTCTGTTGCTGGAGCATCAGTTGACGTCTGAGGTATTTTATTAAGCTCATTTGGTTTTTCTTGGCTCATGACATGCTCCTAAATTTTTAATAAATATTAAAATGGACTGGCTATAAATGAATGGGGTGAGACATGATTAATAGAATAAGCTGAGTTATTTTGACTCACGCATTTTTGCAATAACGGCAAGCTCTTTAGCAAGTGGATTGCGCTTGTGGTAACGATTATAAAAATAGTTGATCAATAAAATGGCTGTAACGAAAGTAGCAAAACTGGCCATCAAAAAGAACAAATCGCTATAAGCGGAGACAGTTGCTTGGCGTTGAATCCCTTGCAACACTTGGCTCATCGCGGCCACATTCGCTTGCGCTGCGTCCGTCGTTTGGTTTGACAATACACTACGAGTACTGGCAATTTGAGCGCTGAACGTAGGATCGCCCAAATTCAATGAGCTGACCATATCTGCATAATGCATTTGTGTACGAATGGTCGTAAATGCCTGAATGGCTGCCGCACCTGCCAGTCCGCCAACTGTTTGGGAGATGCCAAAAATCACTGAAAAACTAATAATATACGCAGGGCCACTGCCAATAGCCCGCAAAAACCCTTCAAAAACCAAAGGCCCCATGAAATAGACTGCAGCAAAGGCAATCAAAAACTGGCTAAGATAAAACATATAGGGCGCTGAATTAATAGACACACCAACATCCATCCAAGAACCTAAGGCAATCAATGCCACGGCAAAAATAACAGGTCGGCGCAAATCCATCGCATTGGTACTAAAAATACTAATAATCAAAGCCAGTGCACTGGCGGCTATAATAACAGCATAAAAAGTAACCAGCTGATCGTTACCGTAGCCGAGGTTAGCGAGCAATCCTGCCGCTCCGACGTTTTGCTCAGATAGCAAAATCCGCATGACAGCGCCCGTCACCATGAATGCAATAATATTGCGACTACGCATCCAGCGCACTTGGAGCATTGGATTTTTGCGATGCGTCTCAATCCATAACGCGATGCCAATCCCGACGATAGCAATCATCAGTGGATAGACGAGCCAAGGTGTCGTCCACCATAAAATTCGACCTTGTACCAAAACGACAGCCAATGCAGCCAGACCACTTGCGAAAAAACCAAAGCTTACAAAATCCAATTTCTCAAATACTTTTTCTGTATTCCCTGGTGGTAGCTCTAATATATTAATCAGCCCAAAACAAATCAGCGCCAGACCAAATTGAAATAAAAATAAGTTTTCAAGCTGACCGTCGATGGCGAGGTAGGGCGAGATGACACGTGATAATGGAATACCAAACTGTACCAAACCAAAACCCAATATGAGACCACTAGTACGTTTGACGGTTGGCATTCCCTGAAGACAATAAAACAAGCCCAATACGGTCATACCACTTGCCACCATACCACTAAGTCCCCTAGCGACAATCTCTAAATAATAGGGCTCAATGCTAATATTAGGTGTGTCTAACAAGTGACTGCTGATCAGCCACTGTAGACTGGTGGCGGCTAACAAAAATGACAGGGTGATTTTGCTAAACAGTGACATACCAAATTGTTGGCGAATTTTGTACAGCAGAACGGTGATACAGGCATTGGTCATATTATAGCTAACAGATATCCAGCCACCTTCAGCTGGCGTTAAGCCCAGTTGACCCTGAATTTGAGTAAGATTTGCGACGAGCAGACCGTTTTGGAAACTGGCAGTGAGACCAACGAAAATTCCGATCAGTAAGTAAAATAATTTGCGGCGTGCAGGATGATCAGGATTGGCAGGAGAGCCCACCATTATCGGTTGTTCGTGGGGCTTAAACTGATATTCATTACTCATGGACGTACCATAATCTGTATAAGGAAATAGAATGGCATAGAACAGATTCCAGACGCAAAATCAGGTCAGTACGATGAATGTTCATAGCTTAAAAACAGCGGAGTTACTGATATAAATGCTGGTCAAACTGGAAAGATAACCCAAGAAATGCAGGGCATATTTTATCATAATCTTTATAGCGCTTTTGTCATTAGAGCGTAACTCATTGGCGCTATTGAATAAAGATATAGCAGTATTTCGTGCAATATGACGAACATTAAAACAAGCGATGCAACAAGTAAAAAATGCTATACGCATAAAAAACAGCTCTATACAGAGCTGTTTGTGTGTATCGGAAAATTGGTCTGTCAGTTATGATGCAATGCTAAACGGATTGGTCGTACTTAGCCTCTAGCTGCATAGCGCGCTGATAGCTATCGAGACTGGCAAGCGCTTCAGCATACTGCCTGATATTCGAGTAAGCGTCGAGTTTTTGACGCTTAGCGAGAATGATTAAGTCAAATGACAACATAAAGTCAGCACCACTTAGCTTATCACCCACAATGAACGACTTACCTTTAACCGAAGCATCCAGATATTCAAACAATCTGGTTTTTTCTGTATCGATATAGCCACTCAAAAACTCATTGTCATCAATGCCTGCTTTTTTGGTAAATAGCTCAAGCATTAATGGCAGCATCAGCGAGCTTTCTGCAAAGTCAATCCACTGCAGATAATATCCATAGTCCGAGCTGTCTGTAGCAGGGCGCAGACGCTCTGGCGCAAATCGTTCAATCAATAACTCTGTAATCGCACCGGACTCAGCGTAAGTCTGTCCATCCATCTCGATAACCGGAGATTTACCGAGTGGGTGAACTGCCTTCAGGGAATCTGGTGCCAAATGAGTTTTGGCATCGCGCTGATGACTGACCACTTCATAAGGCACGCCTAGCTCTTCTAAGAGCCAAAGCGTACGCAACGAACGTGACTGATTAAGGTGATGTAAGCGAATCATGATATTAACCTTTGAGCTTGTTGATCAAACGCTTAGCCGCTTCTTCTGATGAGGCTGGGTTTTGACCTGTGATCAATAAACCATCTTCGACCACAAACTCTTCCCAATCAGCGGCTTTTTTATAGTTACCACCGTTGGCTTTCAAGACATCTTCTACTAAGAAAGGCACCACGTCTGTTAGGCCAGCCGCTTCTTCTTCTGAGTTGGTAAAGCCAGTAACGGTTTTACCTTTTACTAAGTATTCGCCATCAACTTTGACGCTTTTAAGCGCGCCAGGTGCATGACAAACAAAGGCAACAGGCTTGTCTTGCTTGACAAAAGTCTCGATCAGATTGATAGAGTTTTTATCTACTGCCAAATCCCACAATGGGCCATGACCACCAGGATAAAATACTGAATCGAAATCTTCAGCGTTCATATCAGCAAGTTTTTTGGTGTTAGCCAAATGTTCTTGAGCGTCTTTGTCTTCTTTAAAACGAGTGGTATCTTTGGTTTGCGTGTCTTCTGTGTCACTACTAGGATCTAGTGGTGGTTGACCGCCAGCTGGAGAAGCTAGAGTTACATTTACGCCAGCGTCAAGAAATGCGTAGTAAGGAGCAGCAAATTCTTCTAGCCAAAATCCTGTCTTTTTACCAGTATCGCCTAAACGGTCATGAGACGTTAGTACCATTAAAATGTTCATAATTATCCTTGTTTATTATTTATGTGTTAGTAACTATGTAGCCAACAGTCATAAGTTTTCCGTTGCATTATTAGCTGTTTTTACTTAATTAGCCTAGATGCAAATAATGACTGTTAGCATTATTCCTGCTTTGTAAGCAACTTTCAGTAGTGATATTAACAATTTATGTTGTTAAGTAGTTATTCACAACGATTGCTAACTGTCAGTAGCTGCTTAACTAGTCAATGTTTAACCAATAACTAGTTAACGTCAGATACTTTGATTACAGTCTTACCAAAGTTATCACCGTTTAACATACTGACAAATGCATCTGGGGCATTATCTAGACCGTCAGTAATGTGCTCTTTGGTTTTTACTTCGCCTGACTCCACCCATTTGCTCATGGTTTCTAAGAACTCTGGGAAGTGGTCGCCATACTCTTCAAAGATAATGAAGCCTCTGACAGTTAGGCGTTGGCTTAAGATAAGACCCATCAACATACCTAGGCGATCTTTGCCATCCGGTAAATCAGTTGCGTTGTACTGCGATACCAGACCACATACTGGAATACGTGCGTGGTCGTTAAGTAATGGCATTACCGCATCAAATACTTTACCGCCAACGTTTTCATAGTAGATATCGATACCATCTGGACATGCTGCTTTTAATTGCTCAGCGAAGTCGTCAGCTTTGTGATCGATACAGACATCAAAGCCAAGCTCATTGACCGCAAAGTCGCATTTCTCTTTGCCGCCTGCCACACCGACAGTGCGCAGACCATATTGATTACCCACTTGACCGACAGTGGCCCCGACCGGTCCAGTGGCTGCTGCCACGACTAAAGTTTCGCCTTTTTGTGGTTTACCGATATCAGTCAGACCCATATAACCCGTAAACCCTGGCATACCTAACACGCCTAAACCATAAGAAGGGTTAGACATGTTTTTGTCTAGTTTCAGGACGCCTTCGCCATCACTGACACTGTAGTCCTGCCAGCCTGAGTTTGATACGACTAAGTCGCCTACCGCGAAGTTGTCGATATTCGACTCGACCACTTGCGCTACGGTACCACCCATGATGACGTCACCGACTTCTAATGGGTCTGCATAGCTTTTTGCATCGCTCATACGCCCACGCATATATGGATCTAGTGACAGATATACCGTGCGTAGTAGCATCTCGTTATCTTTTGGCGTAGGAATGTCGCTAGTTGCCATGTCAAAATTGTCAGCAGTAGGTACGCCATTAGGACGGCTCGCTAATTTGATTTGACGATTTGTTTGTTGATTCTGTTGTTTGTCGAAGCTCATTGTAGGACTCCTTTATATTTATTAATTGTCATTATTATAGTGGTGTTAAATGTAGTAGCTACCCAACATGGAATAGCTACTACTATAAATAGCATAACGATATGTACTTATTGTTACTGCTGCGATTTTTCTTATAATTCTTCTGACAGTTCTTGCTATAGCGCTTATTAAGACGCTTTGCTAGTTACAGCGCGCTGCAAGATACGACGTGATACTTCTAGGTCGTTGGTACCATGTTCACCAAGCTTGACCATGTTATGCACTTCAAGCTGCTTGATGATTGGAACAATCGCTGATTCCGTCAAGTCAACATCTTCTAGGCTAACTGGCAAGCCAAGCTCGCGGAAGAAGTTTTCAGTGTAGACAATAGCCGTTTCGATAATGGCATCGTCGTCTAGGTTAGTATCGGTAATGTTCCATACGTTACGCGCATACTGAAGCAATTTTTCTTTTTTGCTTTCTTTTAGCTCACGCATCACTGATGGCAATACGATGGTTAGCGTACGTGCATGATCGATAGCGTGTAGTGACGTCAGCTCATGACCAACCATATGAGTTGTCCAGTCTTGTGGCACACCAGTACCGATCAGACCGTTCAATGCCATGGTCGCTGTCCACATAATGTTCTTACGTGTTTCTAGGTTTTCTGGATCTTGCTTAACAACTAGACCTTCATCAATAAGGATTTTAAGCAGGCTTTCAGCGAAGGCATCTTGGACTTTAGCGTTTACTGGGTAAGTTAGGTACTGTTCCATTACGTGAACAAATGCATCAGCCACACCATTCATAACCTGACGCTCAGGCAAGGTAAGTGTTTTGATTGGATCTAGGATTGAGAATTTAGGGAAGGCCAGTGGGTTACCAAATGGTAGTTTTGCTTGACGTTCGCTATAGTTAATCACGCCGCCTGAGTTCATCTCAGAACCCGTTGCTGGGATGGTCAATACCGCACCTAGGTCAACAGCAGAATCGATGTTCTTGCAATAACCCGTTAGCGCGTCCCAAGCTTGGTCACGTGAGACAGTACCGTCTTCTTCAGTTAATGAAGAAACGAGTGCAACAAATTTACTGCCGTCAATCACAGAACCACCGCCAACTGCTAACAAGAAGTCGATGTTGTGCTCATTCACCATATCAGCGGCTTTTAATAACGTAGTGAATTCTGGGTTAGCCTCGATACCACCAAATTCAAAAACAGTACGGTTACCGCTAGCCGCTAATGCAGTTTTTACTTCATCCAAAGTACCGGTACGCTGTGCTGAACCACCACCGTAAGTAATAAGAACGCGTGCATCAGTAGGGACTAGGTCTGATAATTGTTCGATTTGACCTTCACCAAAAACGATACGGACTGGGTTGTAATATTGGAAATTATTCATAAAATTCCTAATTAGTAATAAAAAGTTTTTAATAAAAACGGTTCAATTAAATTGTTTTGACATGAGATATTGTCTGATATTAATCAATGAATGATAAGCAATGCTCGTATAGACATTCATTCTTAATATTTGTGCGCATTGTACACCAATTAGACCAGTCGTCTAGCGATGTTTACAAAACTCTCGTATAACTGTTTAAGTCATATGCAAATGTCTTCAAGAAATTCGTTTAAAAAAGAGAAGGTCATAAAGCACACTGAATACTCAAGCATAATATTGATAGCTATTATCTATGAACGTTATGAATATTCAATGTGCCTTAATGGTTACGTTAGAAGTACAGTCGATAGAAATTCAAACGGTTAACGGTTAACGGTTAACGATTAGCGTCCCATTTGGGTCGTTGTCATCTGCCAAATTTCTGCTAAAGGCGTATTGGTTTGGCTAATCTTTGCAATTAAGCTTGCACCAAGCCATGCAAAATACCAACGCTTGGCCATACTCTCAGCCGAGATGTTATCGTGACGAGGGACAGACTCATCGAGCCAGCCAGCTTTGATCTGCTTGGCGAGCCACATAGTCGTTTGCTGATAGCCAGTATCGAGTGCCTTACGCATGGTTTCTGACATATCGGCTACCTCTGCGCTGAGCTTCACTACCAAGCATTTTTCATGGTCACAGCCGTTCTGCTGGGTGTCATACCAGTTTTGAAAATAATCATATAGTTTTTGCTGTGCACTGACATCTTGTGCATCGATGACATCCAACCGAGTCTTATATAAACTAAAATAATGATTAATAATTGCTTCACCAAAGGCTTCTTTAGAAGCAAAGTAGTGGTAAAAAGAACCCTTTGGCACACCTGCTGTATCTAAAATTTGCTTTAGACCAACAGCGGTAAAACCTTTCTTAGCAATTAATTGGTAGCCAGTAGCAAGTAAATGAGCTTTGGTATCTGGGGTAGTTGCGTCTGTATTAGACATAAACAGGATTGTCTCCCTTAGTAGTTGCTTATATTAGCGTATGCATTAGATAGTCAGTTAAAACAGTTAACGTTCATTTGAACGTCACGTTGATGGCGTATTGTAATAGGATATAGTTATATATGTTACGTTTTATCAACAATATTCACTGACAAAGTAGTCTTGTTTTATTAATAGCTATGGTAGCATTAGACCAGTCGTCTAGCAAGGTGGGTTTTGTTGTTATCCGTTACCGTTAGTATTTATTACTAAAGATCATTTCTCATTAGAGCTTTTTTTAATTGATGACTATTGATTGATAGCTCAGTAACGATTTCAGACTTACTTCTTGCCAGATATTTTCTCATTAAGATATCGCCGACTTAATAATTTTATTCTAATAATCGAAAACCAATACTTAACATAATAAATTAAAAATAAGGATGATTATGTCAACCAATACTACGAGTGCATACAGTGACTTCCATTTGCAGTTCATCGCTGGTGAATGGCAAACCGGTAAAGACGATAGCACCAACAATAATACCAACCCATATAACGGTGATACGCTTGTAGAGATCCAGCAAGCGACCAAAGATCAGTTGAACGAAGCCTATGATGCTGCAACCCAAGCTCAAGAAACG
This sequence comes from Psychrobacter sp. MES7-P7E, assembly GCF_002863645.1. Classification (NCBI taxonomy): domain Bacteria; kingdom Pseudomonadati; phylum Pseudomonadota; class Gammaproteobacteria; order Moraxellales; family Moraxellaceae; genus Psychrobacter; species Psychrobacter sp. MES7-P7E. The sequence continues at coordinate 101,775 of NZ_PJBU01000112.1, forward strand.
TGGGCTAAGCAGACACCAGCAGAGCGTTCTGCAGTATTATATAAAGTGGTCAACATACTGGATCAGCGCCAAGAAGAAATCGTTGATTGGCTAATCAAAGAGTCGGGCAGTACGCGTATCAAAGCCATGGTCGAGTTCGGTGCGACGCGCGCGATTACCCTTGAAGCAGCGACATTCCCTAATCGTGTCCATGGTGAGATTCGCCCATCAAATACTCCTGGCAAAGAAAACTTCATCTACCGTGAGCCTATCGGTGTGGTAGCAGTCATTAGCCCATGGAACTTTCCGCTACATTTGACTCAGCGCTCTATCGCACCAGCCCTAGCGCTTGGTAACGCCGTGGTACTCAAGCCTGCTAGCGATACGCCAGTGACTGGTGGTTTACTATTGGCCAAAGTATTTGAAGAAGCGGGTCTACCAAAAGGTCTGTTAAACGTGGTTGTGGGTTCAGGTAGCGAGATAGGCGATGCAATCGTTGAACACAAAGCGTCAAGTTTTGTGTCATTCACAGGATCAACTTCAGTGGGTAAACACATCGGTGAGCTAGCTAATGGTGGTGAGCATATCAAACAAGTGGCACTTGAGTTAGGTGGAAACAGTCCATTTGTTGTACTCAAGGATGCAGATATTGATCAGGCAGTAAAAGCAGCCGTGTTCGGTAAGTTCTTGCATCAAGGCCAGATTTGTATGGCTATTAACCGAATTATTGTTGAAAATGAAGTGTACGATGAGTTTGTAGAGCGTTTCTTGTCTCATGTTAAAACGTTACAGGTAGGTGATCCTAACGATCAAGGTACTGCTATTGGCCCAATCATCAATGAGAAACAAGTTCAGTCACTTAGAGATAAGATTGATGAGGCACAGAAAGAGGGCGCAAAAATGCTCTTGAGCGGTGAAATCAATGGTCAATTAGTCCCGCCCCATGTCTTTACCGAAGTTACTAGAGAGATGGATATTGCCTATAATGAAATATTTGGACCATTGATAGGCATTATTCGAGCCAAAAATGAAGAGGATGCTTTGTCGATAGCTAATGATTCTATGTATGGCTTATCTAGTGCGGTGTTTACCGCAGACATGCAAAAAGGTTTACGTTTCGCTCGTGGTATCCGAGCAGGTATGACCCATATAAATGATATTCCAGTAAACGATGAAAGTAACGTGGCTTTTGGTGGTGAGAAAAACTCAGGCATCGGTCGTTTTAACGGTGAGTGGGTACTAGAAGAGTTCACTAGAACGCATTGGATCTCAATGCAAAATGAACCACGTGAATATCCATTCTAATTGTCCTAAAATAGAATGCTGATAGCTAATAAAAAAGACCGCTTTGATAGCGGTCTTTTTTGTGTGATATTTGGCAACTTACTGAGAATGACGTATTTGAAGTTGGTCAATTTCTTATCTGGCATGAAAGCCAAGTAGCCCTTCAATCTCTTCCATCGTCATCCGTCTTACCAGTGCTTGTTCTTCTACCGACAAGCGATTGGTGTGCTCTTTTATCATCGTATGAATACTCCGCGATATCTCAGAGGTAGTCGCGTAATACATTTGAGGCTGTTCTTTTGTCAATCTCATCAAAAATCGATTGATAAGTTTACGCTTTTCATCTGATTTATTTTCTTCAGTCGTAGTATTATTTTGAGTCATGGTGTTCTCCTAGAGGTAAGCCATTTAAGCAGTCAGACACATGAGAGTCAGTGCTTATAAGTAGTTTCTGGGGCTGAGCGCATTGCCTTACAAGTATTAGGCTCGCATCATAGTTGAATGCTAAGTATGTTTTACACTGTATATGATATTTCAAGATTAAAAATAATAAATTAGCGCTAAATAGCTAGAAGGATAGAGTATGTCAAATCAAGCAGCGAACAACTTAGCGAACGAGAATGTCACATTGGTGCTATTTCACAATGACTTGCGGGTAGCGGACAACGCAACTTTGCTAAAAGCATCTGAAATCTCCATTGATGGCAAACTGCTACTGGTTTATGCGTCATCGTTGACAGACATATTAGACGATAAAGACTATTACGATGCCTATCGTTATGAGGCTATGGGGCAAGCTCGTCAGCAGTTTTTGCATGAGAGCTTGGCTGATTTAAATACTTCACTGATGCAGCGCGGTAATAGGTTGCTGTATTTACAGAAAGGCGATGAAGCATTGGACGTCTTTACTCAGTTGAGTGATCTAATAGCGCAGCAACGAGTGACAGATATCTGCATCAGTCAAACGGCAGATTATAATAAAAACAAAGTATATGACCTTATGCAGGCGAAATATCCAGAGATACAGTGGCATATACATACAACAGCGACTTTGTTTGATAAGTTACCGCTAGAGAGCTTACCCAAAAGTTTTACGCAATTTCGTAAAAAAATCGAAAGTGACTATGATTTGCTGCATGCAGAAAAAGATATAGCGATTTATCCAACGCCAGAAACGCTTGCTCCATTGCCTGACAATATGCAGAGTAGGGACGAGTACTTTTTTGAATCGCAGTTGTCTAGTGAGACAGAGGTCAATAAGACATTAAAGCAAACATCTAACTTTACAGGTGGTGAGTCAAACGGTTTGAAGCACTTAGATGCTTATTTCTGTTCCGATGCGCCCAGCACTTATAAAACCACACGAAACGCGCTTGATGAGTGGGCGCACTCCACAAAGTTCTCCGCTTGGCTTGCAAACGGTTCGCTATCTGTAAACACAATATTAAATCGTTTGCGCCGTTATGAGCGCGATATTATCGGAAATGACTCTACCTATTGGATATGGTTCGAGCTGCTGTGGCGTGAGTATTTCTATTGGTATGCTGTCACCCATCAGCAAAAGTTGTTTTGGTTTAAAGGCATCGCTCAGCACGCGCCTTCAACTCAATTGATTGAGAGTCTGTTAGCGCAATGGAAGAATGGTACAACACAATATCCTATCGTCAATGCTTGCATGAACCAATTGAACGCGACAGGTTATATGTCGAATCGCGGACGACAATTGGTTGCCAGTTGCTTTATCCATGAGCTAGGCCTTGATTGGCGTTATGGGGCAGCTTACTTTGAGCAACATCTTGTTGATTATGATGTCGGCAGTAATTGGGGCAATTGGCAATATCTGGCAGGCGTGGGTGCTGATCCAAGAGGGTGTAGACAGTTTAATCTAGACAAGCAAACTCAGCAATACGATCCAAACGGTGAGTTTATCCGTGAGTGGCAAGGCAACACTCAAAAGAGCGATTAATGTATGTTGAAAACTCCCACTCAACAGATGATAGCCATTATTAGACTAATTATAAGATAGGTTTAAACAATGAAAAAGCCCAGTCCTTATCTCACTTTTGCAGGTGCTATTCCGTTTGTCGCCTGTGCATTTTTGCTGATGATAGACGTTGTTACCGTGCCTATGCTTGGCTCGGTAGTCGATGTATTAAGTGCTTATGGCCTAATGATTGGCTCGTTTATGGCAGGCGCACATTGGGGCAATCATCTGAGCTTGACAGAGGACAATGAGTGGAGGGTTAAGCTGCCTATATATAGCAATGTCATTGCGCTTGGCCTTTGGCTTGGTTTTTTGACCTTGTCAGCCAGTAGCTTTATTTGGCTATTAGTGATTGGGTTTATAAGTCTGTTGGTTATCGATTATAGTCTGCATCGAGCGCAGATTATCAGTTACATATATTTTAAAGTTAGGCAGTATGTCACGGCGATAGTGGTCGTATCGTTAGTCATCGCGGCATTACAGTTGTAAGTGGTGTTGACTAAGTCATGTCTAAATAATAGCTAAAGAACAGCCAGCCTGATTTCTCTATTTTTATATAGTCAAATCCATATAAATCCGCTACATCGTCATCCTCGCTAAGCATACTAATGTATAACTTGCGCTCGGTTTCCTTGTATCGAAATTATTTGAATTCAACTATACTTGAGATTTTGCTTCTAGAGATTTCCGTAGGCGCTGCACTTTAATGGATAGAATATTTCAATAATCAGACTAAAGATTTATAAAGTTCATTTAAAATGAATGTTATAATTAAAGCCATCTATATTCTTTAAGAAGATGGCTATGCAATCTATCAAGTTACCTAGCAAACCACCAAGCTCTCCGAATCCTATCCTTAATTTAAGCTTTCGCATATTTTTTAGTGCTGCTGCGCTATTTGCCGTAGTAACGATGCTGCTATGGGCGTTTGTGTTCACTGGTCACACGGATATCGATGCACAGGTTTTGAACCCGTTATACTGGCACGGCCATGAAATGGTGTATGGTTATGCCCTAGCAGTGGTAGCCGGGTTTTTGCTAACCGCGGTCAAGACATGGACAGGGGTGATGATGCCGCATGGTTATAAACTGCTAGGTATCTTTGTCTGTTGGTTGCTGGCTCGTCTGAGCTGGTTGGGTTTTGGGCTTGGCATAACGCTCATAGGTGATAGTATATCGTGGCTATATATAGCAGCCATTTTTGATGTAGTATTTGTCGCCTCGATGGCATATGTGATATGTCGAGCAGTATGGCAAGTTAAGCAGTACAAGCAAATGGGTATCTTGGCAAAACTGGCACTGCTGACCTTTGGCAACGGACTCTGCTATTGGGGCATTATTAATGCTGATATGAATACAACTAAGATAGGTATTTATCTTGGGTTCTACTTGATCATCGGTTTGGTGCTGACTATTGGCCGCCGCGTAGTGCCATTTTTTATCGAACGTGGTCTCAGTATAGATATGGAAACGTCAGAACCCGTTAAGCTACGTAATAGTAAAGGACAAGATATCGCAAGCTTAGTGTTTTTCTTCGCCTTTTTTATCAGTGATGTGTTTTATCCAAACCAGTATTTGCTGACGGTTACGGCGCTCGGTGTGGCAGTCATTAATATCGTTCGCCTGATAGGGTGGTATCATCACGGTATTTGGCAAAAACCATTACTTTGGTCATTGTATATTGCGTTTTTGGGCATGTGTTTAAGTTTCTTATTATACGCACTACAGCCTTGGTTGGGTTATCCGCACAGCCTCGCCATGCATGGATTGGCGATTGCAGGTATCGGTATGATGACGGTGGCAATGATGACGCGAGTATCTTTGGGTCATACGGGTCGCAGCATTCACCAACCGCCCAAAACGGTAAATCTTATGTACGGTTTGATGGTATTGGTATTTGTTAGCCGCGTACTGCTACCATTAGTAGATATGAGTCATTACCTAGTTTGGATTATGATTGCACAGGGTGCTTGGATTGCTTGTTTTGTGCTATTTTGCATCAGTTATCTGCCCATGCTGGCACGTCCTCGGCCTGATGGTTTATTTGGTTGAAGCGGGCTAACGATACTGTTTACAAATGCTATGTCTAAACGTTATTACCAAAAATGCGACTTACTTTGTCTAGGGCGTGTCCTCAATTCGAACGAGTGTCCTTTAAATGGGCTAAAAATAGCTAAATTTTGCCAAACATCGTCAAATAGTTGGTCAATATCTTGATATTATCTGCACTATTTTTCTCGTTTGACGGCAATTTATCTCATTTTTATCACCATTTTTAAAATGAGGACACGCCCTAGCTTAATATATAAAATTTATAAAAATAGGAGCGCAAATGAATGCGACTGACCAATTATAGTGACTACGCGCTACGCTCATTGATTTATTTGGCTGTGAGACCAGATCCATCACTATTGGCTAATATTAGCGATATTGCTGACAGCTATGGCATTTCTAAAAGTCATTTGACCAAGATTATTCATCAGCTGGGTCAGCTGGGTTATATAGAAAGTGTGCGCGGCAAAAACGGTGGCATACGATTGGCACGTGCATCTAGAGATATAAATTTGGGCGTATTGATCAAACAGATAGAGCCTGATTTTAATTTGGTTGAGTGCTTTGCCGTACCAGTGTCTCATAATGATAGTGAGCAGGGCGATCATCAGACGGATTTACCAGTGACATTCATTGAGGAAGAAAAGAATAAATCACTAGGCTGTGTGATTAGTCCAGCCTGCCAGCTAAAAAGCGTGTTTTTTGAAGCACTCACCGCATTTATCAATGTGCTTGAGCGTTATACATTAGCAGATATTCTGAACAACGAAGATGAGCTTGCGACATTGCTGTTTCGGTAACAGCTTCGATAATAGTGTTGATATGATTATGATCAGCTCACAAAAATGGGTCGCTACACTAGTAAATACAGTAATAGCGACCCATTTTTATATCTATAAAAAATATATGTCTAAGGTGTGAGAAATTAGGCGTTTTCTAGTTTTGGACGTGCTTTCTCAACGGCTTTCACCAGAGCTTTCTCAAACCCACCTTTTTTGAACTGAACAAGATAAGAATGCGCAGCGCAGAAATTGCGTACGTCACGCCATTCATGAGCCAAATTGGTCGCCCAGTCGCAGTATTGCGCGCCAGCGTTTGGTTCGTTTTTCAGTGCTTTTTTGGTCGTGGGGTGTAATATCAGCTCAGGCAATACAGCTTCTAATAACTTAATTGGTGGACTCATAAAAGTATCATCTACATGCAAGCTTTGACTAGCAGGATGATAAGCCAATAAAGAACCTGCATGGATCATCTCATTGGGCGAGATATAATAAATGCCCTCTGACATTGAAAACTTAAGCTCAGGATAGCGTGCAGCGACTGCGTCACTTTCTACCAAGTCATCTGCCCAATCGATTTCTGGTACTTTTTTATGGTGACGACTACTGCCATAAAAGGTGGCTTGCGGGAAGTCTTTGGCCATTTGAGCACAGCTGACTGTATGAAACGGATGTACGTTCAGCACGGCTTCGACATCTTGACCATTATTGGTAAGTGCCATAATCTCATCTCGAACATCACCCGTGAGGGAGTAACTGTCCAAAAAGATAAATTTTCCTGATGATAGCTTGACTAGCGAGCATTGAGTGCCGATATTTAGCACGCCACCGAGACGGAATGTTCCGCGTATGTTCCGAAATCCTGCGCCTAAATCATGAATGTGATCAGTCATTTATAATTTTCCTCGTCTAGTTAATTAAATAAAATATGTAAATAAAACAAAGCTACTTTTTCACTGTAAACTTTGTTTTTCGAGCTGTTTTAATGGTATGTGTTCTAACTCTTTACGCCTTTATGTTTGTTTTTATGCCTTCTCAAGCTCAGGGCGAGCCAGATCAATCGCTGAAATAAGTGCTGTCTCAAATTGACCTTTATCAAATATAACCAATCCCGAATGCGCACTGCAAAAATTTCGACCATCACGCCACTCGCTTGCCAGCTCTACGGCCCAATCACAATAGTGCTTAGCTGCATCTGGCTCATCTTTGAGCGCTTTTTTGGTAGTAGGGTGTAAGCCTAGGTTAGGCTGCACGGCACTTATTAACTTGGAAGGGGGTATCTCAAAGGTATCATCGACATAAATGCTCTGGCTGGCAGGGTGGTAGGCCAAAAGCGAGCTGGCATGAACCGCTTCATCCGGTGAGATGTAATGGATGCCTTGAGGAATAGAGAATTTAAGTTCAGGGTAGCGCGCAGCAACGGAATCGCTTTCGACTAAGTCATCTGCCCAATTGACTTCAGGCACTTGTTCTGGATGTCGGCTACTGCCATAAAACGTCGCTTGCGGAAAGTCTTTGGCCATTTGAGCACAGTGTACCGTATGGAACGGATGAACATTGAGAACGGCTTCAACATCTCGACCATCATTGGTTAGTGCCATTACTTGCTGACGAACATTATCTTTTAATGTGTAGCTATCTAAGAATATAAATCGTCCTGATGGTAGTTTTATGAGGGCACATTGAACACCGATATCAAGTATGCCGTTCTTTATAAATGAGCCTCGAATACTCCAAAACCCTGCACCTAAATCATACATTTCATCAGTCATCGACATTACTCCTTGATAGTTCATTTATTCAATCGTTTTACTTTTTTGTAGCACCCTATAGTCGGTTCAATATAATTTGGATACAAGGAAGGCGAGTGAAAGCACTACAAGTTGTAGACTAAACGAGCCTGATACCGTATCCAATTTATAGAAGATTGACTATATGATTATTAATTTTTATGGCAGTAAAGTCTGTAAGAAAAAAGATAGAAGCAATGTAAATGTGTAAAAATAAAAAAGAGTTGTTATTCAAATGTCATTATTAACAGTGAAAGCTGTCTGTCCTTCCTTTTATAAGTAGATTAAAAAATAGCTTATAAACAGTCTTCGTAATCATAGGCTGAGATACGAGGATCATCTTTGTAGCTTTCATTGCCACATAAGAATTTATCGAAACGGGTATCACCATTAATATAACGTTGCATCCATGCGATAGCAGGCTTACTTAATAGTTTCTCGTTAAAACGATGACTGGCACAGAAATGACTGCCGTTGTTAATCTCGACCTTCATTTTTGGACCGTCAGCTTTTTGATAAAAGGTATTGGTATATTTTTTATTCGGGGCGATACGGTCATTTTCACAAGCGATGAATAGAGCAGGCGTATCCATCGCACCATAGCTCGTATCATGATAGGGCGTTTGTGCAATGATGGCTTGCACCGTACTGCGCTCAGTTGCCAATCGTAGCGCACCGCCGCCGCCCATTGACCAACCAATCGCGCCCAAACGATTTGGATCGATCATATGCCCCACTGTTTTATCAGCGATGAGATGATCGAGAGCCGCGCTCAATTGCTCAGCACGGCTATCCGGATTATCATAAATGGAGCTAGTATTAATAGTAATAACGACAAATCCCCAAGAGGCTAGACGCGGTCCCCACCATTTGATAGAAGACTCATAAGACACATAACCTGGCACTACCGCGATACCACCTAGCAGACCACAGTTAGCAGCATCCGTTGGATAATGTATGGTACCGCCACCAAAGCCATTGGCTGATTGGCGACTCACATGCTTGGACTTTATAGAAAACGGACCGTTATCACGTGTTTTTGTGAGCTCAGTAGCAGTGATAGCGTCATCCTTTATACAGTCTACTGCCGCTAGTGAGTTTGTAGCGTCGAGTGTTGATCTAACTGGGTTGAGGCTTTTAACGCTAGTCTCGGATACAGTTACTTCTGCTATAGCCATTGTAGAGAAAACCAATGTGCTCATCGCGATCATAAGTTGTGAAAGCATCATATTTTTCATCATAGTAAATTGTATTCTAAAAGGTTGTGTGGTCGTGCATGTCTATGGGTTAGAAAAGATAGACGTAGGTAGTGATTGTTAATTGTCAACGTCATCAATCGTTAAAGCAGTTAAGTACTCAACAAGTGCGTCAAGAGCATCTAACCATACTATCCTGTATATGCAGTAAACGTAACTTTGATCATGAACTTGTGAGTCGAAAGCTGTCTTCACCGTCTCAAGTCGAAATGTGATTCCTAGTCAAGTTTTTCTACGATAATCTCGTACCCGAATAAAGAATCTATCAAGTGGCAATAACACTTTTAAACCTGAGTATATTGATGAATGTGCTACCATAATTGGCTTGTCATTATGATGAGCATTTATCGTTTAATAACGGTGATTTTGCTTATACATTTAGCATAAGCAAAATCACCGTTATTCCTCTCTATCATCCACGCCAGTGACGGTTATTATTTGCAGTCATGGTATAACCAATATAGTCAGATCCCCTGTGAATAATTCTAAAGATCAGATCCAAGATATAACAGCTGTGCCACCAGCTCCCTCCAATCATTCAACGTTGTGGATATTGAAGCTTACAATTGGTCTAATAGGTATGTTTGCTTTTTTGCAAGTGTACTCTATCCAAGCGGTGCTACCAGTCATGATGGTGGACTTTGCTGCGACCGAAGTACAGGCTGGCATGATCGTTGGTGCCACTGTATTGGCTATTGCGATTATGTCACCATTTTTGGGTATGCTCTCAGATGCAGTCGGGCGCAAGTCGTTTATCGTTGGCGCTTTATTGTTTTTAGCGATACCAACAGCGCTTATTGCCCAGAGCTCGAGCATTGAATGGGTCGGCATTTGGCGCTTCATGCAAGGATTGTCCGTACCGGGTATTACGGTGGTGACAATTGCCTATATCGGTGAGGAGTTTGAGGGCCGGGCAATGACTGAGTTGATGTCCTTTTATGTGTCAGGATGCGTGCTTGGCGGCTTTATGGGTCGGTTCTTGCTGGGGCATTTGCATGAGTTGATTGGCTGGCGGCATGGTTACTACGTCATGACCGCAATGACCTTGCTAGGCGCGATATGGGTCGGCAAGATGCTACCATCGTCTCGTCACTTTGTGGCCAACCCTAATTTTCGCTCAGCGATACAGACGCTGGGTGAGCACGTCACCAATCGCTATGTGGTAACAGCATGTCTGCTTGGCGCTTGCGTGCTGTTCTCCCTTGTAGGCTGCTTCACTTTTATTAATTTACATCTGGCAGATGAACCGTATCAGTTGACGACAGGGGCACTTGCTAATATTTTTGCAGTATATCTATTGGGCGTTGTTATCACGCCATTGTCTAGTAAATTGCTACGTCGGTTTGGCTCGGCGCGTACGGTCCGTGTCGCTATTGTTGTATCGATGGTGGGTTTGTTATTGACCTTGGTTACGCCTTTGTGGGGAGTGATCATAGGACTAGCAATTATGTCCTCGGGTGTGTTTGTTACCCAATCAGCAACCATCAGTTATATCGCGGTCAACGTAAAAAAGGGTCGTTCATTAGCTTCGGGTCTATATTATATGGGCTACTATACAGGCGGTACGCTAGGGGCATGGCTGGGTGGCATAGCTTATGCGCGAGGGCAGTGGTCTCTTACCGTATGGTTATTACTGTTTGTGCAGGTATTGGCGTTATTAATAGCCAGTTTTGGGATGATTAAAACTACAGTACGGGCAAAGTGATTGGCTGTCTGATTTAATGTAGGCTCGGTCAGTCATCTTATGATACTTAATGTAAGACCGCTTTACACGGCGCCGCTTTTTTCTTACTATCAATAACGATGTTATTATAAAAATTAAAATGGTTAGCGCAGTAGATTTTATGCTGCTATTAACTTGATTGTTATTTATCCCTTATAAGTACAACAAACAAGGAAGTCAAATCTATGTCAAACATTTACCACAGTGCACCATCTGCCTACGATTATCCATTACTGGTCAAGCAGTTATTAAGCCGTGCAAAAACGGTATCCCAAGATCAAGAGATCGTGTATGCGGACAAAAAGCGCCTGACTTATAAAGAGTTGTTTGAGCGTATCAATCGCCTGGCCAATGTATTGGCAGACCTAAAGCTTGATGCAGGTGATGTGGTTGCCGTGATGGATTGGGACAGTCATCGCTATCTTGAATCTTATTTTGCCGTGCCAATGTCAGAGTACGTTTTACAGACCGTCAATATCCGTCTATCGCCTGAAAAAATCCTCTATACCATCAACCATGCCAAGCCTAAAGTGCTCATGCTCAATTCTGAGTTTGCGCCATTGGTTAAAGACTATCAGTTTGAGAACTCAAGCATTGAGCATATTATCTGGCTTGATGACAATGGTGTCACTGCTGAAGGTATCTTTGGTAGCAATCAAAGCCGTGTCACAGGCGAATATGAAGCGCTATTAGAAGCTGCCAATAGCGATTTTGATTTCCCAGATTTTGATGAAAATACCATCGCAACGACTTTTTATACATCTGGCACGACAGGTGATCCAAAAGGGGTTTTCTTTAGCCATCGTCAGCTAGTGCTACATACACTAGCAGAAGCGGCAACCTTGGGGATGCTGCCTGATAAGCAAGGCGTGAGCTATGGGGATGTCTATATGCCGATGACGCCAATGTTCCATGTGCATGCATGGGGTTTTCCGTTTACAGCAACCATGGTGGGTCTAAAGCAAGTCTATCCAGGTCGCTATGCGCCTGATACGTTGATGGACTTAATTGTCAATGAAAAGGTCAGTATCACCCATTGTGTACCAACAATTTTGCAAATGGTACTCAAAGAAGCACAAGATCGCGACGCCAGCTTTAATGGTCTAAAAATGATTATTGGTGGTTCAAGACTGACAGAAGGTCTAGCCAAAACGGCGATGGCACAAGGCATTGAGGTCTATACAGGCTATGGTATGTCAGAGACTGCGCCGCTTATTAGCTTAACGGGTTTTAGTCTCGATGAGCCTGAAATGACTGAAGAAGAAGATATTGCCCGTCGTTGTATGACAGGTAAACCCGTACTCATGGTCGATGCTCAGGTATGGGGTGAAGGCAACAAGTCAGTAGGGACTGGACCAGACAATACAGGCGAGCTTGTATTGCGTGCGCCTTGGTTGACCCAAAGCTATCTTAAAAATGACGACGCTGGCAAAGAGCTGTGGGAAAATGGTTATATGCATACCCAAGATATTGCGTACATACGTCCTGATGGCTATATCAAAATCACCGATCGCTTAAAGGATGTAATCAAATCAGGTGGTGAGTGGATTTCATCGTTAGAGATTGAGACCATTTTATCGTTACATCCATCAGTGGCTGATGTGTCAGTGATTGGAGTGCGTGATAAGCAATGGGGTGAGCGTCCATTGGCTTTGGTGGTATTAAAGCCTGATGCTAAGGATACCAGTGCTGATGATATCAAAGCGATTGCAGAAAAAGCGGTAGAGCGCGGTATCATTCCTAAATATGGCGTACCAAGCCAGTTTAAATTCGTTGATGAGCTACCAAAAACTTCCGTTGGCAAACATGACAAAAAAGTCATGCGTGAGATGTATGCCAATCAAACTGAGATTTAATTAGTATTGATTAAATGTTCAAATATTTGTATTCGTCAAAATGTAGCGCGTATTACACGCTTAATAGTTGACCTTTCCCATAGGCTCTGCTACATTTTAAACCGATACGATATGTATCGGTTTTTTAATTCTGGCAAGGATGACCAGTATTTACTAAGACATGGTATTTTATAGTTGAAGCATTTTAGAGTTGGTATCAGCCAGTTGCACGCAGACAGTGCGTTACACGAGGTGAATACCGTTATAACTTATTAAGTGCCTTAACTATAAAATACTATTGCCTCATTTCTCGTTTATGCTAAGGACAGCTACTATGAGCGACCATTCCCAATCCCCAGTTTCTACCCAAATGACAGACACGCCAAAATTCGCTGATATTTATCATGAGTCTATTACGGATCGAGAGCAGTTTTGGGCTGAGCAGGCGAAGCGTATCTATTGGCATAAAGAGCCTGAGCAAATTCTAGATGACAGCAATCTGCCTTTTGCCAAATGGTTTGTCGGTGGTGAGACCAATCTTTGTTATAACTGCGTCGATCGTCATCTGGCAGACCGGGCAGAGCAAGATGCTTTTGTGTGGGTGTCATCAGAGATTAATCAAGAGTTGATAGAAACCTTTCCAGCGGTCGTTGATTCGTTTAAAGATTTGGGTAACAACGTTGAGTTTTATACAGACTATACCAAGCGCCGCCTGACTTATAATGACTTGTATAAAGAAGTTAATTATTTTGCCGATGTGCTACAGCGTCACGGTATTGGCGAGGGTGACCGTGTCATTATCTATATGCCGATGATATTAGAAGCGGCTTACGCTATGCTGGCTTGTGCTCGTATTGGTGCCGTCCATTCAGTCGTATTTGGTGGGTTTGCTGCCCATAACTTGGCTATCCGTATGGACGATGCCGAGGCAAAAATGGTCATTACGGTAGATGCAGGGCTACGCGGTGGTAAGGTCGTCAATTATAAAAACCTAGTCAATCAAGGCGTCGAACAAGCGACTGTCAAACCAGAGCATGTGCTGGTGGTCAATCGCGGTATATTGCCATTTGAAACCAAAGCGATCGATGTTGATTATGCGACCGAGCGTCGTCATAGCTGCGAGGCCAATGCAGTCGTAGAGCCGGTTTGGCTTGAGTCCAATACCCCGTCCTATCTACTTTATACTTCTGGTACTACTGGCACACCTAAAGGGGTGCAGCGCGATACAGGTGGTCATGCCGTCGCGCTGACGACGTCGATACATTATGTCTATGATGGCAAGGCTGGCGAGACGTTCTGGGCGATATCTGATATTGGTTGGGCCGTCGGGCACTCTTATACGATCTATGCGCCGTTACTGGCGGGTATGACCAGTATTATGTATGAGGGTTTACCGCATATGCCAAACCCAGGTATCTGGTGGCGTATCGTTGAAGCTAACAAAGTTAATATTTTATTCACCGCACCCACAGGTGTGCGTATGCTCAAAAAACAAGACGAAAGCTGGATGACGCGTTATGATGTGTCTAGTGTGAAGTCGTTCTTTCTCGCAGGCGAGCCGCTTGATGAATCGACGGCTAGTTGGTTGACTCAGCATCTAGGCGTACCAATTTTAGATCACTATTGGCAAACAGAATCTGGTTGGCCAATCTTGAGCCATACGCCAAAGTTCAATCATAAGCCGCACAAGCAAGGGTCACCTGGTTACCCGATGTATGGCTATGAAGCGCATGTCATCAATGAGGAAACGGGCGATCCTTGTCAGGCTGGTGAAAAAGGATTGCTTGCAATTAAAGCACCATTACCGCCTGGCTGTCTTACCACGGTATGGCGTAACGACGAGCGCTTTATCAGCAGCTACTTTGGTCTGTTTGATGGTCAGCAGTACTCAACCTCGGACTATGCAGTGACAGATGAAGAGGGTTATTTCTACATCTTAGGGCGTACCGATGATGTGATTAACGTCGCAGGACATCGTATAGGCACACAAGAGATTGAAGAGGCAATCAGTACGCATCCAGAGATGGCAGAGTGTGCCGTAGTGGGTATTCAAGACGAGCTAAAAGGTGAGCTACCTATTGCGTTCTGCGTCCTAAAAGATCAAACGCAAATTGAAACCACCGAAAACCGTTTCCGTATCGAGCAGCAAGTGATAGGCGCTGTCGTCAAATCTTTGGGCGGTATTGCGCGACCAGCCGCTATCTACTTTCCGCAGGCACTGCCAAAAACTCGCTCTGGAAAAATCTTACGTCGCTCAATTCGTGCTCTGGCGGAAAACCAACCGACAGGAGATATGTCAACGCTTGATAACCCAACTGCTATCGATGCGATCAAGCAGGCGATGAAAGATTATTGATTGGTATAAATTAACCTTATACAAAAATAGTGATGTTGTTCATCGCGTATGAAAGTCTGGTTAACTTTAAAAAGCTCATGAGTCATCATGGGCTTTTTCGTTTTTTTTATTTAAGCAATTTTTATAGGAACACGTGCTATTAAAATAAACTTAGATATAATTTCGATAAAGCGCTTGACCGTAAAAATGGTTTATTGTTATAGTCAATAACGATACAAAATAAATCATTTTAAAATTCAGTTTTTAATAATGTTTTATAGATAAATACCCATCGCTTTTATTTTTCTAATAAATATCTAGGTGCCGTCACACGGTAGTCTCGCAAAAAAGATAAGGATATCTTATGCACCACGTTCAACAGCTCATCAATGGTCAGTTCGTACAATCTAACACCGACGAATGGATTGATATCACTGATCCAGCGACGCAAGAAGTCATCGCAAAAGTTCCGCAAACCACCAATGATGAGATTAACCAAGCTGTCACCGCTGCACAGACTGCGTTTGAGACATGGCGCAAAACGCCAATTACCACGCGTGCGCGTATCTTTTTAAAGTATCAATCTCTTATTCGCGATCACATGGATGAGTTGGCAGAAATCTTGACCGCAGAGCAAGGCAAGACGATTGCTGATGCACGCGGTGATGTGTTCCGCGGTTTAGAAGTGGTAGAGCATGCCGCTGGTATTGCCAATCTGCAAATCGGCGACTTTGTAGAAAACGTAGCGTCAGGTGTCGATACTTATAGTATTTGGCAGCCACTCGGTGTTTGCGCTGGTATCACACCATTTAACTTTCCAGCGATGATTCCGCTATGGATGTTCCCAATGGCGATTGCTACAGGCAACACATTCATCCTAAAACCTTCTGAACAAGATCCAATGGTGACTATGCGTTTGGTAGAGCTAGCGATTGAAGCTGGCGTACCAGAAGGCGTTCTTAACGTCGTACATGGTGGCAAAGCAACCGTCGATGCTATCTGCGACCATCCAGATATTAAAGCGGTTTCTTTCGTCGGTTCTACTCATGTAGGCAAACATGTCTATGAGCGTGCCAGCCAATCAGGTAAACGTGCACAGTGCATGATGGGCGCAAAAAACCATGGCGTTATCCTGCCTGATGCTAACAAAGAACAAACGCTCAATCAGTTAGCAGGCGCAGCATTTGGTGCAGCTGGTCAACGCTGTATGGCGCTATCGGTCGTCGTACTAGTAGGCGCAGCTGGTGAGTGGATTGATGAGATTAAAGCAAAAGCAGAAAGCTTAGTCGTCTCAGCTGGCAAAAATGACAAGGATTTGGGACCACTGATTTCGCCTGCTGCAAAGGCCCGTGTCGAGCATTTGATTGGAACTGGGGTGGAAGAAGGCGCGAGCTTGATTTTAGATGGTCGTGGCATTACCGTTGAAGGGTTCGAGAAAGGTAACTTTGTAGGCCCAACTATCTTTGATAATGTCACAAGCGATATGCAAATTTATCAACAAGAAATCTTTGGCCCAGTACTGTGTATTATGCGTGCTAATAGCTTAGATGAAGCGATTGAACTACTGAATGCCAACCCACATGGCAATGGCACAGCGATATTTACTCAGTCAGGGGCGGCTGCACATAAATTCCAGCAAGACATTCAAGTTGGTCAAATCGGTATTAACTTGCCAATCCCTGTGCCACTACCTATGTTCTCCTTCTCAGGGTCACGTGGCAGCAAGCTCGGTGACCTAGGTCCTTATGGCAAGCAAGCCGTCCAATTCTATACTCAGACGAAGACCGTGACTGCGCGTTGGTTTGATGATGAAGCAAGCCGTAGTGTGAATACGACCATTTCAATTTAATCGTCAGCTCACTGTTTTTTCAGTATGACATTTTGTGTTTTCGGTATGACGATAATGCGACTTGCGATACTATTAAACGCAGTTTTATTATCGTTATGCCGCTATCATGTCGCACTAATGTCTTATAAAATCTCTGACCAACATTTTTACTAGCGCTTTTATTAACGTTTATCTGAGATTTAAGCCCTCTATTTGATCTATAAGAACAAGGATGACCCTATGGATTTTTCATTGACCGATGACCAAGTCGCCTTTCGCCAAACGGCTCGTCAGTTTGCACAAAAAGAGCTAAAGCCAAACGCTGCCGAATGGGATCGCAACTCGCACTTCCCAATAGATGTTATTAAAAAATCTGGTGAGCTTGGCTTTTTGGGACTGTACACCAATCCAGAATATGACGGCTTGGGCTTACCAAGACTCGATTCAGCGATGGTATTCGAAGAGCTTGCATGGGGCGACACGGCTGTAGCAGCGTATATGAGTATTCATAACATGGCGGCATGGATGATTGGTGAATATGGCAGCGATACGCTATGCAAAAAATATCTACCTAACATGGTCAGCGGTGAGTGGCTTGGTAGCTATTGCCTAACAGAACCAAATGCAGGGTCTGATGCAGCTTCATTACGTACCAAAGCGGAGAAGCAAGGCGAGCATTATGTACTGAATGGTGAAAAAACCTTTATTTCTGGCGCAGGCTCAACTGATGTATTGGTAGTAATGGCACGTACTGGTGGTGCTGGGCCAAAAGGCGTGTCAGCGTTCGTCGTAGACGCCAATAGTTCTGGTATCGAATATGGCAAAAACGAGCATAAAATGGGCTGGAAAGCACAGCCAACGCGCACGATTAGCTTTAGAGACGTAAAAGTACCAGTAGAGAACCTGATAGGTGAGGAAGGCCAAGGCTTTCGTATCGCGATGAAAGGATTGGATGGTGGTCGTATTAATATCGGTATTTGTGCGGTAGGTACGGCACAAGCGGCGTTAGAGACCGCAACCAGTTATGTGCGAGAGCGCAGTCAATTTGGTAGTCCGATTGCCAGCTTACAGTCAGTACAGTTTAAGCTTGCTGATATGTTGACTCAGACCATTGCCGCGCGCCAAATGCTGTATCTAGCAGCTGATAAAGTCGACAACAACGATGGACAAGCGTCTACCTACTGCGCAATGGCAAAACGTCTGTCTACGGATCTTTGTTTCGATGTTGCCAATGAAGCTCTACAGTTGCACGGCGGCTATGGTTATCTAAACGAGTATCCGCTTGAGCGCCATGTGCGAGACTTGCGTGTCCATCAAATTCTGGAAGGTACCAATGAGATCATGCGTGTGATTATTTCACGTCAAGTTCTACAAGATGAAGGGCTAAACCAGCTACGCTAATTTATCTCGTTTTACTGAAACAAGGATGTTTTATGACAGACTATACAAATCTACAGCTATCAATTGATGGCCATACCGCAACATTGACGTTGAATAACCCACCGGCACATACATGGACAATGGACAGTCTGCAAGCGCTTAAGCAGCTCATCACCGACCTCAATGCCAACGACGATGTCTACGCATTAATCGTGCATGGTGATGGCGAAAAGTTCTTCTCAGCAGGTGCAGATTTAAACAATTTCTCAGACGGCGATAAAGGCCGCGCAATAAGTATGGCGATTGCATTTGGTGAAGCATTCGAAGCGCTATCTGCCTATCGTGGCGTCAGTATCGCTGTCATCAATGGCTATGCGATGGGCGGCGGACTAGAGTGTGCGCTCGCATGTGATATCCGTATCGCAGAAGTGCACGCCCAGATGGCGTTGCCAGAGACAGGCGTAGGACTATTGCCATGTGCTGGTGGCACGCAAAATCTACCTATGTTAGTAGGGGAAGGTTGGGCCAAACGCATGATACTGTGCGGTGAGCGTGTTGATGCGGATACGGCATTGCGTATCGGTCTGGTTGAAGAGGTCGCGGCAAAAGGTGAAGGTCTGCAAATCGCTCAGGACTTAGCAAAAAAAGTAGCAAAGCAATCACCCGTCGCCGTCAGTTATTCCAAGCAACTGATTCAGGCGGCTAGAGATACCCCGCCTGCGCAAAATCTTATCCATGAGCGCGAAGCTTTCGTGAAGTTGTTTGATACCAACGATCAGCGCGAAGGGGTACAAGCCTTTTTGGAAAAGCGTAAACCCAATTGGCAAAACAAATAAGCATTGCTTAAAATGCTTGAGTCATAACACTCATGACATTATTTAACTTTTTAACTTTGTAGGTCACTTTTATGACAGCAGCTACCGACGATACCCAAAACTCTTCGAACAATACCGAGCAAGAGGCCTCTGTATTGTTCAATACTGAACCGACAGATTGTGGACGCTTGATTGGAGTCATGACACTTAACACCCCAAAATCACTTAATGCACTCAGCGTTGATATGTGTCAATTGCTATCAGCGCAGCTAGAGCAGTGGCAAGATGATAATCAAGTGGTGGCGCTTGTATTAAAAGGTGCAGGGGACAAAGCGTTCTGTGCAGGCGGCGATATTCGTAAGCTCTATGACAGTATGTCTACCAGTGCACCCATGCCAAACCCTTATGCTACTGAGTTTTTCAGTCATGAGTATCGTCTCTATCGTCAAATGCACTTTTATCCAAAGCCACTAATACTTTGGGGCGATGGCATCATCATGGGCGGCGGTATGGGGCTGATGGCAGGATGTAGTCATCGTCTGGTCACTGAGCGCACACGTTTTGCCATGCCTGAGGTCACTATTGGACTGTTCCCTGATGCATCTGGCAGTTGGTTTTTGCAGCGTATGCCTGCTAAGACGGGTTTGTTTTTAGGTCTAACTGGCGCGATGTGCAATGGCAGTGACGCGCTATTGGCCAATCTGGCAGAGTATGCCGTTGCCAGCCATGACTATGATGCCGTCATGCAGCGCCTCAGACAGAGCGACTGGCAGGCAGTCGATAACACGAGCGGTGCAGATAAGTGCCATAACAATAGTGCGCATAGTATTGTCAGCTGTGCGCTTGCTGAGTTGCCAGTAGCCGAACTACCTGATAGTAAGCTTGCAATATATTGGCAACCTATTCAGCAACTAATGAATAGTGGTGGTCTGGCTGATATTGATGCGTTGCTACAAAGCGATGAAGCACTCATGCAGCTAAACCAAGACTTTGCAGAAGACAGTTGGACTCAGCGAGCAGTTGCAACCTATCGGCATGGCTGCCCAGTCACGGCTGCATTAACCTATGCGTTGTATCACAAAGTCGCTGACCTATCGATCGAACAAGTACTGTATTTAGAGACCAATGTCGCAGTACATTGCGCGGCCAATCCTGATTTTAAAGAAGGCGTGCGGGCATTATTAATTGATAAAGATAGAAAGCCCAAATGGTCGCGTTCATTGGCAGACTGTCTAAGTGTAGAAGGGCAGGCGTATATCGATAAGCACTTTGCCAACCCTTATCCAAAAGGTGAGCATCCTTTGAGCGATTGGCTGGGTGATAATGCTTTGAGTAGTCAGTATGTCCGCTAACTGCTTAAAAGCAATTTATAAAGTAGGACATAAGCAAGATTCACTAATAAATACTGTTAAATAGTATGTAGCAATAGCTACATCATAAATCATCAAGGAGTGATGAGATGGGTACAAAGGATACAAGTACGATGGATAATAATAACTCTAAACCACATATTGCCTTTATCGGGCTTGGTAATATGGGTGCCCCAATGGCAGAGAACTTATTAAAGGCAGGTTACACGCTATCTGTCTTTGATTTGTCTGAGGTTGCAACCCAGCGCTTAGCACAAGCAGGGGCTAGCGTCGCAAAAAGTCCTAAAGATGCCGCAAGTAATGCTCAAGTTGTAATTAGTATGTTACCTGCAGGTCAGCATGTACATTCTGTATATCTGGGCGATAGTGGCTCTGATGGATTGCTTGCAGAGTTGCCAAAAGGCACGCTTGTGATTGACAGTAGTACGATTGCGGCGGCTGATGCAAGGAAAGTGGCAGAGGCGGCAAGTAAGCTTGGCATCGACTTTTTGGATGCGCCAGTCTCTGGTGGCACAGGCGGGGCAGTTGCTGGTAGTTTGACCTTTATCGTTGGTGGCGATGATGCTGCTTTTGCTAAGGCTGAGCCAATACTTGCCGTGATGGGGAAAAACATCTTTCATGCTGGCGAGCACGGCGCAGGACAAGTGGCTAAAATCTGCAACAATATGCTGTTAGGTATTCTGATGGCAGGCACGGCAGAAGCGATTAATCTAGGCGTCAAGAACGGTTTGGACCCAAAAGTGCTATCAGATATCATGCTACAAAGCTCAGGGCGTAACTGGACACTAGAAGTTTATAATCCTTATCCAAAAGTCATGGAAAATGTGCCCTCTAGCAATGGCTATCAAGGCGGCTTTATGAGCAAATTGATGCAAAAAGATCTAAACCTTGCGATGCAAACTGCTCAAGACGCTGAAGTAGAAACGCCAATGGGTGCTAAAGCAACAGAGTTGTATGCCTCACATACTGTAGAGAATGGTGATAAAGATTTTTCTAGTATTATCGGACGTCATGATGTCTCATTATTGTCTTAAACATGACTCTCTTGACTGCTTCTCTTTTGAATGTAACCTTCTTAGACATATCAATTCTTAAACATACCAGTATTAAGAATTTTTCGTATCATTAGTAGGTGGCATTAATTAAGAGAATGCATTTGCTAAAAAGAAAAAGGTCTACGCTAAAATCATAGCGTAGACCTTTTTTGATGGCTAATAGATAGTATTAGCTTTGCAGATCGTAGACGAGCGTCTGAACGTCTTGCGCGGCTTTTTGTAGGCGTGGTACATGAGTCAGCAGATCGTCAAGTGATACCCGTATGGTTGGTGCATGCAGATAGAGAGAAGCCAGATAGCGTGACTTTTTGTCCAGTATAGGTACAGCCACTGCGACCATCTCAGAGATAAACTCCTCGTTATCGATGCCGATACCAGTATCAGCGATACGATCAAGCTCGGCATTTAATGCATCGATATCAGTAATGGTATTCTTAGTGAACTTATCTAGTGGTAACCCTTGTAGTATTTTCATACGGCTAGTTGTAGATAGTTGGCTTAGATAGAGCTTGCCAGTCGCTGTACACCACATGGGTGATTTTGCTCCGACAGGAAGATAAATCTGTAGTGGCAAGGTCGTCTGAGCACGATTGGTATAGATCATATTCATATGATAAGGAATACCAATGCCGCAAGTTTCTTTTAGCTCGTCAACCAGCTTTTGCAAAATCATCTGCCGTTCGTTAAAAAATAACCGTTGCTGCCAGAGCTCAACGCTCAAATTGCGTACGCGCTTACCAGGGATAATACCGCCACCAATATCAACAGTCAAAAAACCATCATCAACCAAATTTTGAATCAATCTATGAATGGTCGGTTTAGGGATATCTAGCTCTTGTGAGAGCTCAAGTGGAGAAAGCGGTTTTGAAGCATAGGACACTGCTTCGATGATTTCTAGGACACGGGTAATCGAAGATACTTTAGGCATATATATGACTCAGTAGGAGTAAAGAAATAGAGCAGACAACATCACAAGATTTTCATAACTAAGACAAATGGTGACATTAATGACGTTCTATAACAAATCTATTATAACAACTAATTTAGCATAATATTTGCTTGAGGCAAGCGTTAGTCGCGTTATATGAGATCATTTATATCGTTTTATTTGTTGTCGTAAATTCTCTTATACAAGTAACAATAGATACGTCAACTAACAAGGCACACTATTCTGTAAGGTTAAGCCATATAACTGTCATTGAGTCAAAAGGCGTTCTAGATAATTATGTGGACATATTTTGCAATACCCTTACATAAACATTAAGCAAGCAAATTCTCATGTTTACGCTGTTTGGTTACTTTAAGGACGTTATGTAACATAAAGGCGAATTTTTGCAGATTGGTGTAGCAATTATTACAGTACCTATGCAATCTTTACATAATGGCAAATAAAAACAGCATCAGTAGGGGTGACTTTTTAAGTCAGAATTGTTTTAATCACCTCAACAAAATGATGGTTTAACAAAAGCACAATCATCGTTTTTTATGGGCGGGTTTATTTCACACTTTAGGAGAATAATTATGAAATTGATTAAATTGACGGCAATCTCTGCTGCTGTTCTAGCATCAACTGCTGCATTAGCTGCTGATCCAGTTATCGTTGTTGATGACAACGCTGCAGTTGCATATGAAGCTGAGCCAGTTGCAGTTGCCTATCAAGCAGAACCTGCTTCTTACGCATACGATGCTAACGCTGGTGTAGTAAGCAACACTACTGGCGCTGTGGTCGGTGGCACTAAAGGCTTCTTCAATAAAGTAGTAAACCCAGCATCAGTTAGCGCTGAAGTTGGTACTCTAGGTTATGGTGCGAATATCGGTTGGTCACTTAACGAAAAAACTGAATTGCAAGCTGGTTGGGCAGGTGGCGATGTTGCTGACCTTTTCGGCGGTGATTTCGATGCCAATGACGTAAACTACGATGTAGATGCTGACTTTAGCAACCCATACCTAGGTGTGCAGGTTCGCCCGATGGCTAACTGGTTCACAATGGGCGCAGGTATCATCGTACCTGACAACGATTTTGATGTGACGGCCAATTCTGAAGGTGGCGAGGGTGGTTATTATGAAATTAATGGTGCTAGATATGATGCAGATTCTGTAGGCTCTCTACAAGGTACTATGGAACACCGCAACAAGCTAGCTCCTTATGCTACTATTGGTTTCCGTCCTAACATCACTAATAATTTCGGTCTATTCGGTGAAATTGGTGCCGCTTATATGGGCAAAACCGATGCGACTGTTCGTTCAAGCAATCAAAGTAATGATACAGTACAAATTAGAAATGGTGATGGTGACCAGACTGTGGATTCAGGTTTAACTGCTCAACAAGTAGCTAATTTAGCTGAGCAAGAGTTAGAAGATAAAGACTACCTTGAGTGGATGCCAATCGTTAAAGTTGGTGCAACTTACCGTTTCTAATCTAATTACAGTTTAAATACTGTCATTAGTAGAAAACAAAAAACGATCCTTTTTAGGGTCGTTTTTTTATGTCTAAAATAAATTAGTGAAAATATTCTGAAATCAGGTTTGAATTTTGCTCAAAAGACCTTGATTAGAAAACAATGACAGTTTGCTGAGATTGTAACGTGGCAATGCGGTAAACAGACTGGTAATCTGTATCCTCAATATCATTGATTACAGAAGAAGAAGCGTTAATCTCTTTATCATTTTCGATTAAGCTAGGAATAAGGTAGGAGTAATCCATACCCAAGCCTTGAGCTAACGTATATTGGTTGACTTTGATAAAGCTTTCTTTTATTTGCCACAAGAGTTTGGCAGTGCGTTCTCGCTGATCTGTAGACAGCTCCTGTAAAATGCTCAACTCACTCTCTGAATAGAAACGCTTGACTACATGCCACGAAATATTATTACTCTCTATATCGATACCAGCAGGGCGTTGACGACTGATAACAACCGCTATTTTACTGTGTAAATACGTAAAATTTGTCTGATTCGATTCTGTGGTTTGCTTTGAACTACCAGCTCCTGTATGGCTAAAGCATACGTAATGCTGACTATTAACGAGCCGATAGGGAAAGCTTGACTCATCTAAGGTGTCATCTATTTCTAATTTTTTGAGCAGCTCTTGTAATAGTTGCCTGACGCCTTGCCGCTGCTGCTGCCGCTGTTTACGTGCTAGAGCAGGTACTGAGTGTCTAGGTGCTGCTGTCGCCACCTGATAGTGCCAGCTTAGATTATTGAGCTTAATGATGCCTTTATACGACGTATTACAGGATGACAACCATAATAACTTGTTCCATAAGATTCCAGTGACTAAATGACTGATTGACTCACTCACTTGAGCAGTCACACACCATGTCGTGGTGTCGAGTTGCGTGTACTGTATCTGGGTAAGGTTGGAAGTCGGCATATATTACTAGTCATCAAAAACGATTATTATAGAATCGAGTATATAAAATTGCGTAAGTCTGAACGCTATGTATTTGATACATAGATAGTCATACAATAGCTATAGTTAAATAATTGATATCTAATTAACCTACTAAAAATCCAAAAAGCCCAGCAATATATTCTTGCTGGGCTTTTATTAAACTATCGAACGCTACAAATAACGCTAAAACACAATTTAGTAAGATAGTTCAGCACGACGGTTTTGTGCATACGCGTCTTCTGTGTTACCAGCTGCTGCAGGGCGCTCTTCACCATAGCTAATGACACGGATGTTGTTTGCAGTGACACCTTGAGCAGCAAGGTAGTTACGTGCAGCTTGTGCGCGTCGCTCACCTAGTGCCATGTTGTATTCACGGCTACCGCGCTCATCAGTGTGACCTGCGATAACGACAGTCGCTGCTGGGTTTGAATTTAGCAGGCTTATGTGTTGGTTAAGGACGCTCGCTGATTGAGCAGTAATTTCGCTGCTATCAAAGGCAAAGTAGACCACTGCTTGAATATTCTCAGCGCCAGTGATGACAGCATTTGAGTTATCAACGATAACCGCACCATTGTAGCCAACTTGTCCACCTGGGATACCTAGCGGGGCAACGACAACTTCTGAGGTAGAGCGCTTGGTAGCACAACCAGTGGTTAGTGCAACGGCGCTTGATAGCACAGCAAGAACAGCGATCTTAGAAAAACTGATTGACATGACGAGCTCCTAAAATTTTAATTAAATTTGTTTTTTTAAACTGCTTCCGATAAAACTTAGGCAATCTCTATCTATAATATACTAAATGTTAATTTATGTAAGTATTTTTACTGTAAATTACGATAGATAAAATCGAGCGTATTACCAGCGGTGCTTGCCCCAGTTTTCAGGGTTGGCCCAGTAATCAGCATTGAGCCAATTTGGTAGTTGTTTGTAGTCATATAGATTAAATTGCCAAAGCGTCGCAGTAACGGTTGATGAGGTAATAGATTGAATATCATCAATATTTAGAGACGGCTCATTCAATATATCAAATGGTGTAAAGCCATAAGGTTTTAAGTCTACAGAGCTGTCCAATGCAATAAGCAAATGCGCGGCATACAGGTCACGGTAGCGCATGAGTAGCGGTACATAGTGCTGAGTCAGCTCTTCTGACAAGGTGGGTAGCCAAAAGCAAGCAAGCTCATAACGATCAGGTACATGTTGTTTAGCAAGATCTGATAACGTTGATAAGTGTCGTGCGTTCAGCTTCGCTTCAGTGTTCTCATTAATAGATGTAGTATCGTCAAGTTGGGCTTGTAGTGCTAATAAGTCGGCATGGTTATGTGCTACCCACAATGCTTCACTATTATCTTTGTTATGCTCAGGTGACAGTTCTGTTTGAGTCGTTAATGAGGGTAGTAGTGCATCAACATACTCTATAAGCAAAGGTAGGGTAATGTCTGCGCGTTTCACCGTATTTTTTGTCATATAATAGGCCGTTAGTTAAATGATAGGTCATCAGTATGACTATTAAATCATTTTCAACGACATTATCCAATTGATAACGTATGTTTCATATTTAAATCATCTTGAACCGACGATATCTTACTTTACATACTTGAAATTTAGTGATTTAGGTCAATCTAGCTATAAGCTTGATGAGAAAATCAATTTAGTAATGAAGTTAGCTTAGTCACTGCGAAGTTTTGTGTATGTGCTTAGCTTATTAAGCGCTTAGCTGATTAGTTAGCCTAGAGATAAAGTCTTTATTTGCATTAAAGCCTTTTGCAAATAGCGAAAAGATATTACTCATTATTATATTATTCACCCCTAGTAAAAATAACTTATAACCAAATCAACGATAATAATAGGACACCATATGTCTACTGCTGAAACTGATGCACAAATCATCAATCCTGAAATGCCAGATGTGCCGCCCCATACGCCAAGTAAGATTAACTTAAAAGACTATACCAAACCAAGTTTTGATGTCGATACGGTACATTTAGATATTAAGCTGTTTGAAGACTACGCGCAGGTAGACAGTACGCTTGAGATGGTACGTCAAACGGCAGGGGATATTGTCTTATTTGGTGAGTCATTAGAGCTGCTAACGATTACGATGAATGGTAAGGCACTGAGCACTGAGGATTATCAGCAGGTAGCGGGTAAGCTGACGATTTATAATGCCCCTGAGCGAGCTACTTTAGATATTCAAGTGCGTATCTACCCACAGACTAATACGGCGCTTGAAGGTCTGTATATGGCGGGCAGTGGCGACGATACTATGTTTGTGACTCAGTGCGAGCCAGAGGGTTTCCGTAAGATTACTTTTTATCCGGATCGCCCTGATGTGCTAGCGATATTTACCACGCGACTTGAAGCAGATAAGCGCTATCCGACGTTATTGGCCAATGGTAACTTAGTCGAAGCAGGTGAAGTGGCCGACGCGCCAGACCGCCATTACGCCATCTGGCACGATCCAACCAATAAGCCAAGCTATCTATTTGCCTGTGTAGTTGCCGATTTAGATGTATTGACAGATTCTTATACGACCAGCGAAGGTCGAGAAGTATTGCTTGAGTTGTATGCCAAGTCTGCTGATATTGATAAATGCGATGTCGGTATGCAAGCCTTAAAGGATGCCATGAAATGGGATGAGGTCAATTATGGTCGAGCCTATGATTTAGATCGCTACATGATTGTGGCGGTCAGCCAGTTTAATATGGGTGCGATGGAAAATAAGGGCTTGAATATTTTTAACACCGCTTGCGTGTTATCTAGCCCTGAGACGACCACCGATGCCCGTAGTTTTAGCGTAAAAGCCATTATTGCTCATGAGTATTTTCATAATTGGACTGGTAACCGTATCACTTGCCGTGATTGGTTTCAGCTGTGCTTGAAAGAAGGTTTTACCGTTTACCGTGATCAGTCATTTTCAGCAGATCAACAGTCAAGTGCGGTACAGCGTATCGATGATGTGGCGACCCTGCGTGCCCATCAATTCAGCGAAGATGCAGGTCCATTAGCACATCCGGTACGTCCAGAGAGTTTTGTTGAGATTAATAATTTTTATACGACGACTGTCTATGAGAAGGGCGCTGAAATTGTACGCATGATTGCCAATACGTTAGGGCCAGATGATTTCCGCAAAGGAACAGATGAATATTTCCGTCGCTATGATGGACAAGCGGTAACGGTTGAGGACTTTTTATCAGCACTGAGTATCACCGATGACAAAATCGAGAATTTTATTGATTGGTATCGTCAACCTGGTACGCCAGTGGTATCGGGTTCTCAAACCTATGATAGCAACGCACAGACGCTGACCATCACTTTGAATCAGCAAACACGCCATGTTAAAGGCTTTGATGCACCAAAACCATTGCCGATACCTGTAGCAACCGCCTTATTTGACAAAGACTCAGGCGCTATCGTTGCTGAGCGTATGTTATTGCTTGACGAGGCGACGCAAACGTTTGTCTTTGAGAATGTCGCAAGCGAGCCTGTCGTGTCATTACTACGTGACTTTAGCGCGCCAGTACAGCTCAACTATGACTACCAAGATGCAGACTTAGCGTTTTTGCTTAAGCATGAAACCAATGGGTTTAACCGCTGGCAAGTTACTCAAATGCTGGTAAATCGTATTTTGCTGCAAGGACAAGGTGGGAAGAGCAGCCCTGATGTATACCTAGAAGCATTGGCGCAGACGCTGCCTGTCTTAGCGGCTGACGATGCGATGCTAGCGGCACGGTTACTTGATATTCCATCAGCGCAAGAGTTGGCTTCTGCTATTTCTAAAGACTACGATCCAGTGTTGGTTAAAGAGCAGCGCGATGGGCTGTATAAGCAAGTAGCTGATAAGTTAAAAGGCCAATGGGCTGAGCTGTATAATAACCTGCCAATGCAGTCTTATGAGGATAGCGCTGAAGCTCGAGGTATTCGTGCGCTGCGTAATGTCGTACTTGATATGGCGTTGACTGTCAATGTGGATGATGCAGCAGACTGGGCACAGCAGCAGTATGATAATGCGAGCTGTATGACTGAGCGCTTTGGTGCATTGAAGGCCATGGTCAATCATCAGCTGGAAGGTGCAGATAAGTACTTAGCGGACTTCTATGATCGTTTCCAAGCAAACGATCTGGTTATCGATTTGTGGTTCAGTGTCCAAGCTGCCGCCGACGATGTGACGCCTGACACGGTCAAGTCGCTACTGACGCACACGGACTTTGATTGGAATACGCCTAACCGTGTCCGTTCGGTCATCAGCGCCTTTAGCTCGCAACCGACGGTACTTTGGACGGCAGAAGGTTTAGAGATGTATACGGGCGTGATTCAGAAATTAGATGATGCTAACCCTGTGTTAGCGTCACGCTTACTGCAAGTACTGGCCCGCTGGAATACGTTGGCTGAGCCGCGTCGTCAAATGGCGCACGAGCAGCTGATAGATTTACAAAAGAATGTCTCATCTAAGCATGTGCTCGAAAGCTTAGAGAGTGTACTAGGTGCTGCAAATAGTTAATTGAGAACAGGGTTAGCTTTGACCAGTTAATGAAACATGTATCGTGATGATCATTGCTAACCAAGTTTTAGAATACAGTATTTCTTATACAACGTTCATAAATAAAAAGCCCCTTTCGCATTGATGCGAAAGGGGCTTTTTATCGTTTGCTCGACGATAATTTATCGCGGATAGCTATTAGCGATTTGGTAGTACATCTTTTACCATATCACGTAAGTCACGTAATGCTGTGACGGTGCTATCCCAATCTAGGCAGCCATCGGTGATTGATTTGCCGTACTCAAGCTGGCTCAAATCAGCAGTCAGTTTTTGATTGCCGCCTTTTAAGTGACTCTCAATCATCATACCGATAATTGATTTATTGCCGTTTTGAATTTGTTCGGCAACGTTTTTGATAACCATCGGTTGTAGGTAAGGGTCTTTACCGGAGTTGGCATGGCTTGAGTCAATCATAATCTTGCTATTGGTCTTGCCTTTTGCCAGCTCGTTTTCAACTTGGGCTACCGCAGTTTCATCATAGTTAGGCTTGCCATTACCACCGCGAAGTACCACGTGCGCGTAAGGGTTACCTTTAGATTTGATGATAGAGACTTTACCATCTGATGATAGACCTAAGAAGCTATGACCTTCTTTAACCGCTTGCATGGCATTTACAGCAACTGTCATACCACCATCAGTACCGTTCTTAAAGCCAACTGGGCATGATAAACCAGAGCTCATTTCGCGATGCGTTTGGCTCTCAGTGGTACGTGCACCAATGGCTGACCAGCTGATTAGATCCTGGATGTACTGCGGCGTATTTGGATCAAGTGCTTCGGTCGCGCAAGGTAGACCTTTTTCATTCAAATCAAGTAGCAATTTACGAGCCGTGCGCAAGCCTTTTTCTATATCAAAGCTGTCATTCATGTCAGGGTCGTTGATCATGCCTTTCCAGCCAACCGTCGTACGAGGTTTTTCAAAATAAACACGCATGACCACAAATACACTGTCTTCGATTTCTTTTGCCAATACGGCTAAACGATCGGCATATTCGTGAGCGGCTTTGATATCGTGAATAGAGCAAGGGCCAATGACCACAAACAAACGCTTGTCTTTACCATCCAAGATATCTTGAATAGTATTACGACCTTTTAGTACGGTGTTATACGCGTCGTCTGACAGAGGCAGCTCGGCTTTTAGCTCGGCGGGGGTAATCAAAGGAATAAATTTTTCAATATTCACGTCGTCAATATCTGCATTATGGGTAACTGATGTTGTCATGGTTATATATCGTCTAGCTGATTTATAGGAATAATCATTATGCGGACAAAAGTGTTGGTTGACAAGGGTAGTCGAGCAGTTAATTGACTGATAACTGGAATGAGGAAACTAAAACTTAGTTATACTTATAGAGACTTAGCATGATATTTGACGTTCTAAATGCACGTTTAGCATTTGGTTTTTCTATCTATTAATAAGAGTTGGTTGAGTTTTTGATGCATAACGCTCAGATTTTATGCGTGAATTTCGCTATTTGTATCATCGTCAAGTATGATAGCAACATTAGCGATGGGTGGCCCAAACTGTGGCATTAAAACAGTACGGATGAGTGCGCACATTATCTGTGAGTTCGTATCGCTGATTTATTACGTTATATTTTATAATAACGGTTTATTTTATTTTGTGTATTTCTAATATCGAGAGCTTGTCATGACAGATTCTGCTACGTCTCATCACCATACTGACCTCATTCATCAAGCCGAGACGGATTCTCAAGTAGCAAAGATAAATGCTACGCCGCTAGTGATAGGCATCGTCGCAGGTGAGGTATCTGGCGACAGCTTAGGCGCAGATTTTATGCGGCAAATGAATAATCTACGTGATGATATTGTCTGGGTAGGCGTAGGCGGTACGAAGATGCATGCGCAAGGGCTACAGAGTATTTTCCCATTAGAGCGTTTGGCAGTGATGGGTCTGGTTGAGGTAATGTCGCAGCTACCAGATTTGCTTAAAGCGCGCCGCGAGCTACTGAGCGCATTTAAGGCTGCCAATATTGATTGGTTCGTCGGTATTGATGCGCCTGATTTTAATTTGCGAGTATCCAAAAAACTAAAGCCCCAAGGCGTGTTCTGTGTGCAGTACGTCAGTCCTTCTATTTGGGCGTGGCGCGAGTCGCGTATCCATAATATTAAAGCAGCGACCAATTTGGTGCTATGTTTATTCCCGTTTGAGTTGCCAGTTTATGAGCGACATAACCATCCGGCGATCTGTGTGGGTCATCCATTGCTACGAACCATTGATCAGACGTTGATAGATACACCAATCAATCAACGTCGCAGTGAGTTGGTCTGGGACAATGATGGGTTGCAGCAGTTCTTCATCGAACGATTTGATGATGTGAGTCAGCTTATTTGTGTGATGCCAGGCTCTAGGCGCGGTGAAATTACAGCCATTTTGCCATTGATGCTTGATGGCATCCAAAAGTTAATCCTGTTAGATCCTAAGCTGTGCTTTATTATTCCAACGGTCGATCAAAACCATCAATATATTGTGCAAGAAGTGATCGACCAACGCTCAGAACAGCTACGTGCAGCAATTGTAGTGGTCTACGATGATACCCAGCCAGAATTTAGCCAACATGCCATGGCGGCATCAGATATTGTGATGCTGGCATCTGGGACAGCAACGCTGGAGGCAATGCTGCTTGAACGTCCGATGGTAGTGGTCTATCAATTAAATCAGCTGACTTACCAAATAGCCAAGCGTCTGGTAAAAGTACCATATGTGGCATTGCCTAATATATTGGCTAATGCGCCAATCGTACCTGAGCTGATTCAAGAGCAGGCGAGCGGTGACAATATCTGCCGCACCGTAATGCGATTGCTGCAACCACGCGCTTATGCCGAGCAATTACACGACTTACTAGTGACAAAGCAGTCGCTACAGCAGCAAAGCAACCATGAGCCTGCAAACAGCGTGATTGAACAGTGGTTTATCCAAAATACCGATACCGTCAATCCTAATTAAACAAGAAAGACCTTCTAATATTATGTATATTCAACACAGTACAGAAAGCCCAGTTCAAGTAATTGATATTAATATTGAGCATATTGATGTTAAAGGACAATATGTTCAGTTAGCAGCGCCCATACGTTTATATGGGCAAATGAATACCGCTGAATTGCTTACTCAATATCTGACTAATGATAACCAAGAGACGGAGCAATCAATACTACAAATCGGCGTTGATGAAGCAGGGCGCGGACCATTACTAGGTAGTGTCAATGTGGCGGCGGCAATATTACCTGCGACTTGGTCAGGTTTGATTGAGGAACAACCGCTTAAAGACACGCCGTTGTCGATACTGACAGACTCCAAACAACTGAGTGAAAAAAAGCGCGATATCCTTTATCCATTGGTTCAGCAGCATGCTATCGGTTATATCATCGCTGATATACCAGCAGCAGTGATCGACCAGGTGAATATCTTGCAAGCAACGATGCTTGGCATGCGCTTATGTACTGAATCATTGCTAGAAGTGATTTTTAAAAAATTCTCGACCACTAGAAATGATAAAAGCACGTCGCTCGATCAATTAAAGATCGAAGCGCTATTTGATGGAAATCGTTGCCCTGACTTGAACTATGATAGCTTTAAACATTTGGAGGTAGCGCCATTTGCAATTGACTGTCAAGCATGGGTAAAAGGCGATGCGCGTCATACTAGTATTGCAGCGGCCAGTATATTGGCAAAAGTAAGTCGTGATGAATCGATGTATACACTGGATGCTCAATATCCGGAATATGGTATTGCCAAACACAAAGGCTATCCGACGCGTGCGCACATGGAAGCAATCGAAAAACATGGTGTCTTGCCAACGCATAGACGTAGTTTCGCACCAGTAAGAAAAGCGCTAGAAATACAGTAGCCATAAAAAAGCGACTATAGAAACGTGATCATGAAAAAGTGACTGTATAGCAAATACAAAAGAATCGTGCTTTATAGATAATATTTTTGCCTTAAAAATAGCCTAAGCATAGTGTTAATCTATAGACCTAAAAAGAAACCTGTTACCTGCAATCAGCGAGTAGCAGGTTTTTTATAAAATAATGAGCAAAAGTTCATAATCTGTAATACAATAGACATTATATTGAAATAAAACACTGTTAAATCAATTACTAACTAACCTGTAACTGATTTTGGTTCTCATTGCTTTTCACAAACAGGCTATTATTTTATAGGATGAGCGATGACTTCTTATACTTCTCAGAAAAATCTTGCGGCAGTGCTATTTTTAACCATATTTCTCAGCGCGTGCGGCGGAGGCGGTGATTCCGATAGTAGTTCTACATCTGCTAATACACCAGATAACTCACAAAGTGATGAAACTGCCGAGCCAACCACGTCAGAACCTATTACTTCTGCTCCGATTATAGCGACACCAACTGAACAAAGTGGTGGTGCTCCTAACGCTGGTGGCAATGGGTCAGCTGAGAACAATGTACAAGCAGCATTAAGTGCAAATAATCAGTTCAGTCTAGCAAGAACCAGCTGTGGTCTAAATGGTCTATCCGTTGATACAGAACTAGATGATATTGCTATTCAACACGCAAATTATATTAAACATGTATTTGCTAATAGCTCACCAACCAGCTTTAACGCGCATTTCGAAAATGAAATCAGCGATATTGCTAGTGTGACAGGTTCTAACAATCCTTTTTTCAGTGGATTAGATCTGGCAGATCGATTGATCAATGCAGATTATGGCAACTCGCAATATAGCGTTACTGAAAACATTGCCCAGTCTGTCTATTATAGTTCGGCAGGCAATTTTTTGAGCACAGAAGCTGTGGCAAGCTCTATGGCAAAATCGTTGTTGTCGGCGCCTTATCATCTACGCTCTTTAATGTTGCCAACCTCAGGCGTAGTAGGAACAGGAGTGGTTACCTATACGCCTAGTAGTAAAAATGCTGCTAACAATAAAGGCTATGTTTTGGTAAGCAATGCTGCAGGGACAAAAACCACGACAAATAAAACGCTTGAAGGCGTTTTTACGTACCCATGTCAAGATGTGACGGGGACAGTTACTGCACTTTATAACGAAACCCCAAATCCAGTCAGAGGCTCTGGGCGTAATTTACGTACTGATCCTATCGGACAGCCGGTTTATATCAACATGCCATCCGCTGATAAAGTTAAAGTGAGTAACGTTAAATTCAGAGATGTGCAGCGCAATATAGATGTGC
The DNA here is from genome assembly GCF_002863645.1 of Psychrobacter sp. MES7-P7E. Classification (NCBI taxonomy): domain Bacteria; kingdom Pseudomonadati; phylum Pseudomonadota; class Gammaproteobacteria; order Moraxellales; family Moraxellaceae; genus Psychrobacter; species Psychrobacter sp. MES7-P7E. The sequence continues at coordinate 136,354 of NZ_PJBU01000112.1, forward strand.
CGATTCAATTGCTTGATTCTGACAATGATCCGTACAAAGGTACGAATTATGCGCTACCAACGAATGAAGCATTTATTTTGCCATTAACTGATGCGCTCAAAAGCTGTGAATCAGGTAGTAATAAAGGTGGTAATTGTGGACTTTATGGTAATAGCGAATATAAGGTCAGCTTTGATATTTTGGTTGACGATAAAACATTAGAGCAGCAGTCATTTACGTTTACTACTGGTAAGGTAAATTACTAATAAGTATTTAATACTCTCTAAATATTTGTCGTAAAAAAAGGTCTGAACCAATGATATGGTCTAGACCTTCTTTTTATGTGATGATTTTTTTGTAATAACTTTAATTATCTTCATACAACACTAGGAGTCTCGCCTAAAACGATGAGTTAGGCTGTTTTAAAAAGTTCTTTTCATCTTCAGTTGAGTCGCGATTTAGTACCTCGTTGCGGTGTGGGTAACGCCCAAATTGATCAATGATCTCTTTATGACGATATTCAAAATCTAGCGTGGTAGCATCGTCTAATTGCTTAAATAATGGTAGATAACGGTCGTGAATCAGCGCTGACTCAGAATGCATAAACGGTATGATCATAAATCGACGCCACTGCATCGGTAAGGTATCAAAGTATGGCTGCTGAATAGCTTCTTGGGCGAGTGCTAATGCCATGCCGTCTTGGGCAAAAGCACAGGCTTGTTTGCGACATAAATTGCGTGAAAACTGATCCAGCACAATAATTTCTGCCAAGCGTCCTGCCAACGCCGTTATCGAGCTATTACCATCCAATGAAGACTCTGCGATACGCCAAGTGACACATTCGCCTTGTTTCGCTGCATGCCAAAGGTCACCAAACTTATCCTGTATCTGCTTATCAAAACGATCGTTTTGTTCAAACCAGTAAGCTTCATTGTTTTTATCAAACCAAAAATCCAACACGGCACGCGCATCAGGATCTAGATAAGTCAAATCTATGTTTTTTGGATCCAATTGTGATGAATGGGATCGACTGGCTGAAGTGGAATAATCGGTTGAGAGTGCCATAAGATATTCTAATTATGATGAATTTAGTCTACTATAGCGCAAATATTTATATCTGTCTGTCAAGATACCAACAGCAGAGTGTCTATTAGGTAATCTATTATGAATGCAAAAAATCTAGAGAATTCTATCAACGCGACATTGCCACCAACGCCTTACTACGTGCTTGATGAAGCGGCCATCGTCGCTAATATGAAAATCATCGCTAGGCTGTGTGAGCTGTCTGGTGCAAAGGCATTATTAGCACTAAAATGCTTCGCCACATGGGGCGTTTTTGATGTGATGCAGCCTTATCTGCATGGCACGACTTCGTCTTCACTTAATGAAGTGAGATTGGGCTATGAGACCTTTGGCAATAACGATGATGCCAATAGCCAAGATAAAAAAGAAACGCATGCTTATAGCGTCGCCTATAGTTCAGATGAAATCCCTGAAGTGCTGAACTATGCGGATAAAATCATTTTTAACTCAATCTCACAGCTCAACGCTTTTAAAGTGCAAGCCGCCGCGCAAAATATACCTGTAGGTCTACGACTCAATCCAAAAACCAGCAACTCATCGTTTTTGATTGCTGATCCTGCACGCCCATTTAGCCGTCTTGGTGAGCATGATAAAGATAAAATCGCAGCGGTACTTGGCGATATCACTGGCGTCATGATTCATAACAATTGTGAAAATGACAGTTTTGAAGCCTTTAGTGAAAGCTTGGCTGATATTGAAGAAAGATTTGGTAATATCTTAGCGCAGCTTGAGTGGGTGAGCTTGGGCGGTGGTATCCACTTTATTGCGCCTGATTATCCATTAGAAAAATTGGCTGCACGTTTGAAAGCGTTTAGCGACACTTATGGCGTGCAAGTGTATCTTGAGCCAGGTGAAGCCAGTATTCACGGTGCGGGCACGTTGGTGACGACAGTGTTAGACACCATGCACAATCAAAAAAATCTCGCCGTCGTCGACGCTTCGATTGAAGCACATATGCTCGACTTGCTTATCTATCGTGAGTCCGCACCGATTGCCGCGATCAATAATACTGCTGGCAATATTGCACCTACTGGCAATCCAGCAGAAGCTGCGCCGTCTGAAGCCAATGCTGAGTCGGCAGACCATACCATTATTTATGGTCGTTCTTGCTTAGCAGGTGATATCTTCGGCGAGTATGCATTACCGAGTAATCTTCAGATAGGCGATCAGATTGCCTTTGGCAATGCTGCTGGTTATACGATGGTGAAGAAGAATTGGTTTAATGGGGTCAACATGCCAGCGATTGTCATCCGCCGGTTGGATGGCAGTATCGATATCCAGCGCGAGTTTGATTATCAAGATTATAAAGCCAGCTTGTCTTAACGCGATATTTCTAAGACTTTTCTACATTAGAAAACAAAGGCTTAGTCTTAATAACGGGTGATTTTAAGGTATCTGCTATTGATACATTATTTTTTACCGATAAGGGAATAAAAATTGTTATAATCGCGTCGGGCAAATAATGGAGTATTATTTGCCCGACGGGTGCGTGGGTTTTCCTCGGTCTTCCTTTTTAATTCACGCATATCATTCACTCGTTTCTGTTTTGCATAGCCGCTATCAATGGTATCGACAGGGACACAAAGGAGGATTGTTCATTGAACACAAACCAACAAGCTAAGCCCAACAAAAAAGATGTACTGATCATCGGAGCAGGCGGTGTCGCTCAAGTGGTCGCGCATAAATGTGCGATGCACAATGATGTACTTGGTGAGATTCATATCGCCTCACGTACAAAAGACAAATGCGATGCCATCGCCCAAAGTGTAAAAGAAAAAGACAGCTTTAAGCAGGCTGCGGTCTTGCATACGCATCAAGTCGATGCGATGGACAGCCAAGCACTCGTGCAGCTGATACAAGACACCGGAATACAAATAGTCATCAATGTTGGTTCGGCATTTATCAATATGACCGTACTAGAAGCCTGCATTGAGACAGGTACTGCCTACATAGATACGGCTATTCATGAAGACCCACGTAAGATTTGTGAGACACCGCCATGGTACAACAACTATGAGTGGCAACGTAAAGAGCGCTGTGCAGACAACAATGTTACGGCCATTTTAGGTGCAGGGTTTGATCCTGGTATGGTCAACGCTTATGCGCGTCTTGGCTATGACATGATGGATGCAGGATCTGTGACGGATATCGATATCATTGATATCAATGCGGGCAGCCATGGCAAATACTTTGCGACCAACTTTGACCCAGAGATTAACTTCCGTGAGTTCACCGGTACGGTTTACTCTTGGCAAGACAGCAAGTGGCAGTCTAACAAAATGTTTGAAGTTAAACGTACGGACGACTTGCCAGTTGTAGGTGTGCAAAACAGCTATCTAAGCGGTCATGATGAAGTGCATTCATTGTCAGCTAACTTAGATGTACCAAACATTCGCTTTTGGATGGGCTTTGGTGAGCATTACATCAATGTCTTCACTGTCCTACAGAGCTTAGGATTGCTATCTGAGCAGCCAGTGATGACTGCTGAAGGCCAAGAAGTGGTACCACTGAAAGTTGTTAAAGCAGTACTACCAGATCCAAGCTCGCTTGCACCGAACTATACAGGCAAGACCTGTATCGGTGACAAAGTCAAAGGCAAAATCAATGGCGTTGAGACTGAAGTGTTTATCTACAATGTCTCAGATCATAAAGATGCTTACAATGAAGTTGGTAGCCAAGGTATCTCGTATACCGCAGGCGTGCCACCTGTTGCTGCTGCGATATTAGTCGCGACTGGCGAATGGGATGCAGGCAAAATGGTCAACGTCGAAGAGTTAGATGCCAAGCCATTTATCAATCTGCTAAATAAGATTGGTTTGCCAACGCGTATCAAAGATAGCGAAGGCGATAGAGCGCTTGAGTTTGATATTTAGTTAGTCATTATATCTATTCTAAAAGCCCATCTGACTTTAATTGAGTCAGGTGGGTTTTTTATTTTATAAAGAAAAAATAAATTGTCATTGTCTATTTAATTATACAGAATAAATTATCAAACGATAATGATTTTCAATATCATCTATATTAAAAATAAGGTAGTATTTCACTTTTGTATCATTCGCTAGACATTCTGTAAAGGTAGAAATTAGATGTTTGTCAGTGAATAAATGAGGGAGTAGTGAATGAGATACATACGATTTCTTCCTAAGAAGAAATGGGCCATAGCAGGCTTTACCTTTTTATTATATTCGGCGTCATTTCCTGCATTTGGTTCGGAGGCAACGATGCTAACGATTGAAAGTCCCTTAAAAGGCGATTTAAATCATTCCAACAGGGAAAACGCTGATATCAAGCCACAGCATAAGTCATTAGACTTTAGCGTTCCTTGCGATACAGGCGATTATCTAACCGGATATGTTGAGAGTGATAGAAGTATGATGACGCTAGATGTTATCGATGCCACAGGAAAAGTATCGCGCCGTTTGATTGATAATAAAAGTGGCAAACAACACTTCTATTCAGTAGCCGAAAACTGTGCAGAGACCTGGCGACTGTCTGGCTCAGGTGCTTATCAGATAGTGCTCGAACAACGTGTTAGTTTAGCAGAGCAAGATTTAAAAGGTTCTTTAGGAAATTCTCTAGACAGTTCTGACACGTTACTCAGCCCCAGAGTATCGGCATTACTTGAGTCATTGCAGAAAGGGCAGAGTACAGATCGCTTTTGGGCGGAAGTGGAAGTATTAGGTACACCGCTGATTGAAGACACAGCTTTGGGCACTGTGATGACGTTTTTAGCGCTAGGAGACTATCGCAATGTCAAGTTAATGGGTGGCCCGTCCACCAATCATGATGCATTGCAACGATTGGTAGACTCTGATACATGGTACAAAAGTTTTATTGTGCCAAACAACACGCACTTATCCTATCAGATTGCTCCCAATACCCCTGAGCCACCTCTGTCTGAGTTTGCTCGTAGAGTCGCCATAAAAGCCGTGGCTCAAGCCGATCCTTATAATCACCATTCATGGCCACGTTCAGCCACTGATAAGTACACAACCAAATCTACTATTACGTTAAAAGACGCACCAAATAGGCGTTGGATAAAAAGACAGGCAGAGGTTCCCAAAGGAGCGTTGTCTACCTTTAAATTTACCAATAGTACATTGGACAATACTCGCGATATCACCATTTACTCCCCAACTGTTAATAACAACAAGGAGAATAGTAAAGATGATGCGGTGCTGTTATATATCTTTGATGCGGAAGCCTATATTGATACGGTTGGATTGCCCACGATTTTAGATAATTTGATTGCAGAAGGTAAGGTTCCACCAGTGACAGCGGTGTTTATTAGCAATCCTGACAATGATGCCCGTGCACGTGAATTACCTGCCAACCCAATGTTTGCAGATGTATTGGCCAATGAGTTAGTACCACAAATAAATAAACGATTGCCAGTAGCGATACCAACGGATAGAACGGTCATTGCAGGGTCAAGTTATGGCGGTTTAGCAGCGACGACTATCGCACTACGTCACCCCGACATATTTGGCAATGTTATCTCTATGTCTGGGTCTTACTGGTGGCATCCAAAAGATCAGACAGCAGAAGATAAACACTTCGTAGCGTCTGAGGTAATAAAAATGGATAAGGCACCCGTTCGTTTCTTTTTGAGCGCAGGCGTGTTTGAAACGGCTCGTGGTAAAAGTGGTAGCAACGGTATATTGGGAACCAATCGTCATCTGCGAGACGTTTTATTGGCAAAAAGGTACGATACACATTATCAAGAGTATGCTGCAGGACATGATTACTTTGCTTGGCGAGGAATCATAGGAGATGGTTTGGTATCGCTTTTTCCGTCTAAGGAAAAGAAGTAATATCTCTTTTATTTAAACTAGCGCTAATGTTTAGCCTTTTACTACTAAATAAAATGATAGTGACTGAGTATTCATACTCTAACTTCTAATTTTCTATATAAAGTATTTTTTTAAAACCAACCTGCTAACAAGTAGCAAGTTGGTTTTAAATCGATTGTCATTAATTAGGATTATATTCTCTCAACGCCGCAATACGGTCATCAAGCGTTGGGTGTGAACGGAATAGATTGGCAATACTAAAGCCTTGCGTTTGTCCTGATGAGATCGCAAATGCTTTCATACTCTCAGGCATTTGATCTGGTCGCTGTGCAGAAGGACGAAGCGCATCAAGCGCCCTAATCATTTTTTCGCGGCTGGCCAATTTTGCGCCCATTTGATCCGCACGGAATTCACGTAAGCGTGAGAACCACATCACGATGGCAGATGCCAAAAATCCAAGTAAGATATCCATTACGATACTCGTAATAAAGTAACCAATACCTGGGCGGTCACTGGTATTTTTAAACACAGTACGGTCAACGAAACTACCGACAATGCGTGCAAAGAACATTACAAACGCATTGACCACGCCTTGAATAAGGGCAAGGGTTACCATGTCACCGTTCGCCACATGGCCAATCTCATGCGCCAGTACCGCTTCGACCTCATCCTGGTTCATATTTTGTAGTAGACCAGACGAAACCGCTACTAGGGCTTTATTTTTATTCCAACCAGTCGCAAAGGCATTTGGCTGCGAATTATCAAAGATACCAACCTCAGGCATACCAATATTTACGGCTCGCGCTTGTTTGGCGACTGTATCAACTAACCATTGCTCAGTAGCGGTGCGTGGCGATTCTATGACTACCGTACCAGTGGATCTTTTAGCCATCCACTTTGATATAAATAGCGACACCATCGAGCCGACCATACCGTAGATACCACACATAACGGCAAGGCTAGTGTAGTTAAGACCACCTGCGCTGTGCACACCACCGATTCCAAAAAACCTCGATAAAATACCAAACACAATGCTAAAGACCACGATCACTGCTAAGTTGGTCAATAAAAATAATCCAATACGCATCATGACGCTAATTTCCTATTTAAAGTGTTGGTATGGCCTAGATAGGCGGTTATCTAAGAGGTTTGTTTGCTATGATAGATTTTACTGTGGTTTTGACTGTAATGTTAGAAAAAATAGCTTTTTATAAGTGGTGACAGAGATAGGGTGATTATTTTGGGGAATGCCGTACAATACCTGACTGGTTTTAGCAGGTTAGAAAAGTAGTAGATGAGGAGTAGTGATTTTTGACAGAATTAAAGACGGTTGGGCTATTTGCGCTTACTGCATTGGCTGAGATTGCAGGATGTTATCTGCCTTATCTGTGGCTGCGAGAAGGCAAGTCAATCTGGCTGCTGATACCTGGTGCGCTGAGCTTAGTCGCGTTTGTTTGGCTGCTGTCATTACACCCAACTGCTGCGGGCAGGGTCTATGCTGCATATGGTGGTGTTTATATATGCATGGCGATTTTATGGTTGTGGACGGTCAATGGTATACGACCAACCATGTGGGATATAGTGGGTTCGGTAGTTGCGTTGCTGGGAATGGCGATTATTATGTTTGCGCCGCGCGGAGCTTAATCAAAACCTAAGCTCAATTAAAGACAGTGCTTAGCTAAAGGCCAATGACGAATCAAAAAAATACCAATCAAACGGCTAGGTCGGATTGGTATATTAATATATTGATTATTAATGTTTGCCTAAAATACTACCATTGTCGTCTTTCTTGGCTTGTTTGGCAGCTTTCTTCTCTTTAGCAGTCAAAAGGGGCTTTTTCTTAACGTTCTTCTTACTATCTTGACCTTTGCTCATCATCGTTTCCTTTTTTACAGCACACTACTCATTACGCAAAGTTAAGCGAATTCAAGACAGTGTGAATACAGCTAACATAGCTGTTTACTGAATAGAGTATAGGCTTAAGCTTTAGTAATAGATAGCGCTCGCACAATTCGTCTACGATTCAATTATCGTTCAAATTCTTTATGTTTACGGTTAGTCCTAGTTTATCAATTGATTCGTTCAATCAATCATTGTATTAATAAGTGCTTACTTACGGATACATGGCGATTTGCTATAATGCGTCATAAACCGATTCATAAACGCGGCAAACTCTTATTTATTAACATTTAGCACCATAGTGCTTACTGTTTTGGTCAAATTATTATGCGTATTCGTAAACTATTTAAATTTGAAAATGCTCACATCGTTCGTAATTGTAGTTCTGAGCGTTGTAAGCATTCGATTCATGGTCACAGCTATCAGATTGAGCTGATCCTTGAGGCCACTCGTTTAGACCATGGGCAAATGGTTTATGACTTTGGCCTACTAAAATCTTCTATCAAAGACATTATCGATAGCTTTGATCATGCCATTTGCTTTTGGAACAAAGATGATCCTGAGTATGTCGCAGCGTGTAAGAAATTTAGCGCACGTTGGATCAGCCTACCAGTTTCGCCATCGGCAGAGCAGTTTTCACGAGTGATATTCTTTTGGGCACAAGAAATACTACGTCAGACACAAATGCAAAATGGTGAAGCAGATGTCAGCGTGTACTCAGTGATTGCCCATGAGACGGCGACAGGGTATGCGCAGTGTTTTGCTGATGATGTTGCAAACGATCAAATGGGTAAACTAGTTCTAGAAGATTTTGAATTCAGTGAGCAGGTTCGTGCTGAGTGGACTGACTCTGAGCTGTATGCCAAGCTGATTCGCGGTGAAAGCTTTACCAATCCAACCGTGACCATGCAGGTTCAGACAGAGCAAGTACAAGCAGGTTCAGTCTGATGTGTGATGGTCAATCTATAGAAAATAGCAAATACCTAAAGACTCTGATATTAAACTCTGAGCAAGATACTCAAGCATTGGCTGAGCAATTAGCGACCTTGTCACTGACAGGTAGCGTGTGGCTGGCAGGTGACTTGGGCGCTGGTAAAACGACACTAACGCGTTATTGGTTACAAGCGCTTGGTCATACAGGTGCGGTGAAAAGCCCAACCTATACCTTGGTTGAGCCCTACAGTATTCAGCGAAAAGATGGTTCCATCAAACCAGTTTATCATGCAGACTTATATCGTCTGCAAGATCCAGAAGAGCTGTCTTTTATTGGGTTTGATGAGTATCTCGATGAGCCTGAAGCGCTAGTCATCATCGAATGGGCTAGCCGCGCGGATAGCTATTTGCCACCGCCTACGTTATTCATCGATATGACCCAAAGTGTAAGCGGTGATAACGACACTGAAGCACGCCAAGTGCAGTTGAGAGTGTCAAAGGCAGGTCAAGCGCAGGGTTTGGATTTATCACAACTTATCATCTAAATGAATATCTAAATTATACCAAACGCTACTTTCCAAAAATATGACATCTATAAATGCCAGATAATCATCCTAATACCCGTATTAAAAAACTATCGCCGTTGCTAATCAATCAATTAGCAGCAGGTGAGGTGGTGACCCGTCCAGCAGCAGTGGTCAAGGAGTTGCTGGAAAATGCCATCGATGCTGGTGCGACCAATATTGAGGTGCGCATCACTCAAGGTGGTATGGGTCTGATTGAGGTAGTGGATAATGGGGTCGGCATTCATCCTGATGACATGGTTATGGCCATCACTCGTCATGCGACCAGTAAGGTTGCTGACGTTGCTAATCTGCATGGTATTACGACGTTGGGTTTTCGCGGTGAAGCGTTAGCGGCGATGGCTGCTGTCTCTCGTTTGACCTTAACCAGTAGTCATGATGAGAGTGGTATTGGCCGTCAATTACAGGTCGCTGGCGTATTAGATGACACACCAAAACTGTTACCAGTTGTGCATAACTGCGGTACTACGATTGTCGTAAAAGATTTGTATTTCAATGTGCCTGCCCGCCGTGGCAATTTAAAATCTATTGCTACTGAGTTCGGGCATATTGAAACCATCGTCCGAGAGGTTGCACTGGCGCGTGCCGATGTTGCTTTGACACTTTTTCATGACAATAAACAGCGGCTATCATTATCTGCAAGTGCTATGAGTATTAGTGGCAATAATGACAGCCGCTTGCCACTGCCGCGTCTAGAACAAGCGACTGGTATGGCATTGACAGATAATGCATTAGCAATATCGATAGATTTGTCGAGTCTGGTACAGTCGTCTGTAGCGTACGATGATAGCAATGTTAATCAGGCAGCGATTAGTGGTTGGTTATGGCCGCTACATCATGACAAATCTGACTTACCCAAACTGATTTATGTAAATGGCAGACTGGTAAAAGAAGCATTGATTAGCAATCAAATACGTCAACTGGCACAAGGTGCGCAGCTAGCAGGTATGGGGTATGCACTGTATTTTGATTTACCAACGCAATGGTTGAATATCAATGTGCATCCATCTAAACAGCGTATCAAAATCAGTCCATTGAATAATATTATGGCGCACTTAGGCCATACAGTTCGTACGCAGTTGAAAACGATTGATGTAGCTAAGTTTGGGCTTGGAATTGATTCTGCATCTGCGTCCGTAGCGACGACAGAAACTGACAGCCAATACAAATCTGTGGAATGGGTAAATAATAATGCTTCTGAAGGTCGTTCGTCTGAAATGCCCATCTCAAGTAGTCAGTCTAGCAATAACCAAAGGCAGAATAATCAAGTAGAATCTACTAGACAGTCTTATCAGTCTACTGCAAACCAATCACTTTCAAGTAATCCTTTATTGCAAGAGTCAGCGCGATCTTATATCAATGAACGATCAGACCAAAGTAACAATAGTAACCACAGCACTTCACATTATTCTGATGGAGCAGCTACCTCTGCATCTTTACCAATTTGCTTAGATATCATTAACGATGTAGAAGCTGTTGACATGGACTTAAACACAGATGATAAAAAGCTACCTTGGTTATTATTTTATCACCAAGGGCAGTGTGCACTGATAAGTGCTAAAGACTGGCAGTTTAAAGTAAGCCAGTTGTTCGAATCACTTACCTCTAGTCAGCAAGTATTCAAAAAAGATAGATTGCCAAACAGTGCTACTGAGATTAATCAGCAACTTATAATGGTCAATGCGCAAATGTCTGCACAGGATTCAATGGTTTTTGTGAATGATCTTACTGGAATAATCATGAACAATGCTATTAAAGCGATAGACAGTCATCGCTTAGTAAAGCTAATGCTATCCTGAATATCTGAAAATAATTACAACATCTTAAAGCAATTAAACCAATCGATATCTGAGTTATCCATATATTATGAAAGGCCACTTTATGCAACATTCGTCTGATATCCTACCTCACAAACTGACGGATAACAGCGTGGTTTGTCTTATGGCACCAACTGCTAGCGGCAAGACGTCACTGGCGTACGAGCTATACGATACAGGTCGTTTTGAATTAATCTCAGTGGACTCAGCGCTGATATATCGTGACATGAACATTGGCACAGCCAAGCCAACAGCGGCTGAGCTGGCGCGTTATCCACATCATTTGGTCGATATCATCGATCCTACGCAAAGCTATAGCGTGGCGGAGTTTGTCAGTGACGTTGCTCGTCTTATTGACGAGTGTCACAGAAATGGCAAGATACCATTATTAGTAGGCGGTACCATGATGTATTACATGGCGCTACTCGATGGGTTGTCTCCTGTGCCCGATAGCGATGACAGCGTACGGGCGAGCGTAGAGCAGTGGCGTCAAGAGGAAGGTGTTAGCGCTCTATATGATTATTTGGGGAGTATAGACCCTATAAGTCATGAGCGCTTGAATGCTACTGATACTCAGCGTATCACGCGAGCAATTGAAGTCTATCTACAAACACATATTCCAATAAGTGACTGGCAGCGCAAGCCAAAGCAAGCATTGGCACATAATCCGAATCAGCAATGGCATGCGCTATCGGTAATGCCAGATCGTCCATGGCTACATAATCGTATCGAACAACGTCTAGATATCATGTGGAATGAAGGGCTAGTGGCTGAAGTCATAGACTTACTAAAAAAGTATCCGCTCACGCCTAATATACCTTCGATGCGCTGTGTGGGCTACAGGCAAGTACTAGAATACTTGGTGCATATTGAGCATCCGATATTTGATGAGACTCATCTAGATAAAGCTCAATTTTATGAAGCTTTTGAAAAGCATATAGCTGTCAACGGAGAAAAAGAAATCTCAGATAATGTTGCTCAGTCAGCTACTCAACCAAATATGGCTAACCAAGAGACCGAGGCGCTTGCTTGTCAGGAAATGCAAAATAAGGCATTATATGCTACAAGACAGCTAGCAAAACGTCAGTACACATGGCTAAGAAAGGTAATGCAATTGCCTAGCGCATCATCGAATGGGACAGTAGAGTTTGAGAGCGGGGCTGATGCTAGCAGTCGTATGATATTACAAACGTTTGAAACCATGGCCGAAGCACGAGAGTACTTGTCTTAAGGTGCAATGATAGCTAACACAATTAGTTTCAAAAATTGACATAGATAGCTGTTATAATTTGGCTCAGTGCGTTGAGCCTTGTTATGATGTCTGGTTTATAGACTTTTGTAGACAGAAAGTATTAACGAAACAACTAGTTACTTAATTATTTACAATAATAACGTATTCGCGATAAAGTGGAATCACTTAAGAGCAATGAATATTTATTTAGATACGTTTTATAAAGAAAACACCTTATTGTATCTACCTTTTAGCCATTATAATTAAATTAACACTTAAAATAATTGGCACTCAAAACATAACTATATAATATTTAGGAGAGATTTCATGTCAAAAGGACAAACTTTACAAGATCCGTTCTTGAACTCGCTGCGCAAAGACCGCATTCCTGTCTCTATTTTTTTGGTAAATGGTATTAAATTACAAGGCCAAATTGAATCATTTGATCAATATGTCGTTCTCCTGAAAAACACAGTGAGCCAAATGGTATATAAGCATGCCATTTCAACAGTCGTGCCAGCACGTAACCCACGTAGTAGCACAACGACAGGTACAAGTGCTCAGCCTCAGAGCGCAGCACCGACTGGATATCAAGGCGGTGGCTTTGAACGTGGTAGCAACCCTGCTGCTGGCGGCTTTGAAGAACGTGGTTTTGCATCGAGTCGCAGTGGATTTAATCGCGGTGGTTTTAGCCAAGGTCAAGATCGTGGTTTTGAACGCGGTAGCTTTGGACAAGGTCAAGAGCGCGGCTTCGAGCGTGGTGGCTTCGGTCAAGATCGTGGGTTTGATACCACGGCAGATAACACAGGCTTTGAAGATAAGCCAAACGACGGTTCTAATGATAGCAATAGCTAACGTATTGAATTAATCGAGCGTGTTGTCTGAAAAAACATTAAGACATGATTTATTCGTTTAAAACCTGCTAATAATAGTGGGTTTTTTTTGTATAGATAGCAGCAAGCTCTTTTATTCCGTATGCAGCACTATATTAGTGTAGATTTTGTAGACTATTACTAATATGAAACATAGTGTAGTAAAATAGCGTATTGATTCATTATAAAAATAGAGCGGATTCATGAGTGATACCAAAAACAACTTAACCCATGAGCAATTTATTACCACTGCTATCGAGGCCATTAATACAGAGATATCTGCGTTAGCACTGCTAACAGAGCAGATTGACGACAGATTTGCACAAGCATGTGACATCATCCTGACTTGTAAGGGTCGAGTGGTGGTCACGGGCATGGGCAAATCAGGATTAATTGGACGCAAGATAGCAGCGACTTTTGCCTCAACGGGTACGCCTGCTTTTTTTATGCATCCTGGTGAAGCGGGGCATGGCGACTTGGGAATGCTTGTGAAAGGTGATGTACTGCTTGCTATTTCAAACTCAGGTGAGTCAGATGAAATCAAGATGCTACTGCCAGTTGTTAAGCATCTAAATATCCCTCTTATCAGTATCAGTCGTGATAAGCGCGGTATGTTACCACGAGCAGCTGACATTGTATTAACGCTCGGTCAGTCGCAAGAGGCTTGTCCACTTAATCTAGCGCCTACCTCCAGTACGACAGCTACTTTAGCGCTCGGGGATGCGTTAGCGGTTGCTTTAGTACACGCACGTAATTTCACTTCTGAAGATTTTGCATTATCGCATCCTGCTGGTGCCTTGGGTCGTCAGCTATTGACGCGTGTTGAAGATTTGATGCACACCAATTCAGAAAACTTGCCTTTGATTCATCAGCAAGCCCCATTGCAACAAGCTTTATTTACTATGTCTGCCGGACGACTGGGCATGACAGTGGTGACTGATGATAACAATAAGGTCGTCGGTGTGTTCACAGATGGTGACTTGCGCCGAGGGTTAGAGAAAGGCATCGATCTACAAACGCCAATGCATGAAGTAATGGTCAGTAATCCACGCCATATCAGTAAAACGATGCGTGCGTCAGATGCGCTTAGTGTCATGAATGAGAGTGGTATTAGCCAGTTATTGATTATTGATGATGAAGATCGTTTAGAAGCTATTATTACCGTGCATGATTTGCTGCAAGCTGGGGTCAAATAAGGTTTGTGAGTTGCCGTTGAAATAGTTAAGCTATATAGAATAACGCTTCGAAAATAAATATTAAAAAGAGACAAATAATGCAGGACTTGATACAGAAAGCTGGACAAGTAAAACTATTGGTCATGGATGTTGATGGTATTTTATCCAATGGTCAAATTATCTATGATGCCAATGGTGTTGAGACCAAAGCGTTCTCAGTACATGATGGTGTGGGTGTTAAGTCGTTAGCACGCTACGGTATTTTGACAGCCATTATTACGGGCCGTAGTAGTGCAATGGTGAATAAGCGCGCAGCAGAAATGGGCGTCAACCATGTGGTGCAAGGCCGTGATGATAAGCTTGTTGCGCTAAACGAGCTGCTATCTTCTCTAGATCCTGCCCTGAATATCACTGCTGCTGACTGTGCCTATATGGGCGATGATTTACCAGATATCAAAGCAATGCAAACAGTAGGCTTTGCGGCAACCGTACCTAATGCGCATGCTGAAGTCATCAAGCGCAGTGACATGGTAACGACTCGTGCTGGCGGTACTGGTGCAGTGCGCGAGATATGTGACCTTATTTTAAAAGGTCATGGACATTATCAAGACTTTATCGCGCATTACACGCTTGATGAGGCGCAAACTCAGGATAACCAGTCGTGAATACACGTGTCTTAATTGTATTAGCCTTAATTATTGCTGGTATCGCAGGTTGGTTTTTTCAGCAGCAAGGCGACGTAACGCCGCCAGTCAATATTGAAACAACAGATGTCGATTATGAAGCCACTGATATCAAAGCCGTGCAGACCAATGAACAAGGTGAAACCGAATACGAGCTTACCGCTGAGTCTTTGACGCATAATCCTGAGACCAATCAGGATGAAATGTCAGGCATTACCATGAATTGGGAACCATCTGCAGAGCAACGCTATCGTATTCAAGCGGGCAGTGCAGCTATTAGTCAACAGACAGGGGAGCTTAGTTTATCAGGTGGATTTACACTGGTGAGCGAAGGCAATAAGAGTACCCCTGAGATCGAACCGATAAAAGTGACTGGTAGTACGCTAAAAGGTAATACGAAATCAGGCAAAGTATACAGTGACGCGCCTGTGAAAATCGAACAAGGCATGAATCGATTTGAAGCCTCTAGTATGACTGCCAATCTTGAAACGGGTGAATATGAATTTGGCCAAGTTGCTGTTGCCTTTTCTCCATCTGAACGCCAAGACAAAGCATTGTTTTAATCAAAGTCTTTCTTATTTACTGTGTCAAAAAATAGCAGCTAGCATAAAGTTTGCAAATCCTACCACCTATTATGAAATGAGTTATTTATATGAAACTTAAATTTTTGCCTACTTTACGCGCATCAGCACTCTGCTTGCATAAATTGCGCACACTGCCAATGGTGATGTTATTGGCGCTACCGCTATATAGTCATGCGTTGCCATCAGATTCTAATCAGCAGATTAAATTGCTAGCGGATAAAGCCACTTATAGTGAGCGTACCGGCGTGACCAGTTATGCAGGTAATGTCATTATCACTCAAGGTACGTTTAAGATGACGGCTGACAACATCACGGTCAATCTTTCTCAGCAGCGTAGCATTAACTCAGCAGTAGCAACTGGCCGTCCAGCGACTATGCAGCAAGTAGTCACGCAAGAAAAGGGCTTGGCAAAAGGGCAGGCTAATAAGATTGACTACAATGCAGTGTCTGGGATTATTACGCTAACTGGCAATGCAAAGTTGGTTCAGAATGGTGCAAGCTTCGCTGGTAACGTCATTCGTTATAGCCTAAAAGCAGGTGATGTTGAAGCGACTGCTGGTGGTAATCAGCGCGTTGAATTGGTATTCCCGCCTAACAATGGTACAAATCAGAGTGGCGTACGTTAATCCAAATAAACAGGCTATGAGTAAATCAGTCTGCCTTTAGCAATGCTTAAATTTTGTGAAAGTAAGAGTAAGTTATGAGCGATGATAAAAATCTAGACCTATCGGCATCAAATACTAATACGGCGCCTGTCGCTCGATTGACTATGCAAAATCTAGGCAAGCGCTATGGAAAGCGTTGGGTGGTCAAAGACGTTTCATTTTCTGTCGAACAGGGTCAAGTTGTCGGATTGTTGGGGCCTAACGGTGCTGGTAAAACGACAAGTTTCTATATGGTGGTGGGACTGGTCAATATGGATAAGGGCCGTGTTACGCTAGGTAAAATGGATTTATCTAAATACGCAATGCACGAGCGTGCGCGTGCGGGTATCGGCTATCTACCACAAGAGGCATCAATCTTTCGTAAATTATCTATCGAAGATAATATCTTAGCTATCCTACAGACTCGTAAAGAATTAAGTAAAGCTGAACAGCATCAAGAACTTGAAAAGTTGATTGGCGAGTTCCATTTAGAACATGTGCGCAAGTCTCAGGGTATGAGCGTGTCAGGCGGTGAGCGTCGACGCTGTGAGATTGCGCGAGCATTGGCCGCTGATCCTAAGTTTATCTTATTAGATGAACCTTTCGCAGGGGTAGATCCTATCTCTGTCGGTGATATTAAAGACGTTATTTTGACGCTTAAAAATCGCGGTATTGGCGTTTTAATCACCGATCATAATGTTCGAGATACATTGGCGATTTGTGAAAAGGCTTATATCGTATCAGAAGGCGCTATCATTGCAGAAGGCACTTCGGCTGAAGTGTTAGAAAATGATTTAGTGAAATCCGTTTATCTAGGTAAAGACTTTCAAGTATAAGTGAGAGCGTTAAGTTGCTTATCTCATACTCTATTTTATATAGTGCGCTCAAAACAAAAAGGTGCCGTTAAAGTAGAGTTGTGCTGGCATAGGTTTTCCTTACTTCCTCTGCATTTTGCCTTCAAAACGCTGCGTAAAGTTATACTAACAACTTTATATTTTCTAATTAACTAATAGAGCTGGTTAACACTATTCTATATAGAGCCTGTAAGCCAGTTACTACTTATATCTACAATTAACATCTCTACAATTAATATCATCCTCTTTCAAGTACAGCTTGTAAAACTAAAGGCTGACTTATCATAACAAATATTTTTGAATCAGCGCTTATAAAGCGTGACAATACTTTCTTCATTATTCTCGATTGACCCTCTGAATAAGGCTTATAAGCTATGGCAAAAAATAAAAGCAGCTATGTCTGTCAGCATTGCGGTGCGCATTTTGGTAAATGGGCCGGGCAGTGTACGGATTGCGGGGAATGGAATAGCTTGGTCGAAGCCCCAAATGTCAGCATGCCTCATCACAATAAGAGCACCGCGAAGCCTAATAACGCACGAGCTGCTACTCGTGGTACCAGTGCGCCAGCTGGTAACTACTCTGGTACTCACAGTGCTGTCATGCCGCTTAATGCAGTAAGTGTGACGCTCGACACACGCCTACCAACTGGTATCAGTGAGTTCGATCGCGTACTGGGTGGTGGGTTAGTGGCGGGTTCCGTAGTGTTAATCGGCGGTGATCCAGGTATTGGTAAATCAACGATCTTGCTGCAAACGGCGACCAATATGGCACGGGCGGATTCACTAGCAGGTAGTGCACTATATGTGACGGGTGAAGAATCACTTGCGCAGGTAGCCATGCGAGCCAAACGTTTAGACTTGCCTGCTGATAGACTGCGTGTACTGGCCGAAACTAACGTAGAAACTATCTGCGCTGCATTAACGCAAGAGCAGCCCGCCATTGCTATTATTGATTCTATTCAGACAATTTATACGGACGCTATCAACTCTGCACCAGGTGGTGTCAGTCAGATTAGAGAGTCTGCTGCAATTTTGACCCGCTATGCTAAGCAAACGGGAACGGCACTATTTTTAGTAGGACATGTAACCAAAGAAGGTACGCTAGCGGGTCCGCGAGTATTGGAGCATATGGTTGATACCGTACTTTATTTTGAAGGCCAGTCTGACTCACGTTTTCGTATGATCCGTGCGGTCAAAAATCGCTTTGGTGCGGTTAATGAATTGGGTATCTTTGGTATGACTGATATGGGGCTCAAAGAAGTCGCCAATCCATCAGCGATATTTTTAAGTCGTTACGATAAACCTGTTGCTGGATCTGTAGTAATGGTCAGCCGTGAAGGTACAAGGCCGTTACTAGTAGAAGTGCAGGCCTTGGTCGATGATTCACAAGGTTCGCCTAGAAGAATGGCGCTAGGTTTAGACTTCCAACGTTTATCCATGTTGCTAGCAGTGATGCATCGTCACGGCGGAATACATACCAGTGGACAAGATGTCTATGTCAACGTCGTTGGTGGCGTCAAAGTCATAGAGACAGGATCTGATTTGGCCGTACTGTTGGCTTGTGCTTCAAGTATTAAAGAGAGAGCGTTACCATCTTCATTAGCAGTATTCGGCGAAGTCGGTCTATCTGGTGAAATCCGCCCAGTACCTAATGGACAAGAGCGCCTGAAGGAAGCGATGAAACATGGGTTTAAGCATGCCATCATTCCAAAGGCCAATGCGCCTGCTAAAGATGCGCCTCAGTTTAAAGGTATCAATGTGATTGCTGTTGAGCGACTCGATGATGCTATCGAAAGCGCCTTTGAGTTATAAGTTATATAGAATTAGTAGTACTTTGTTTTGAGTAGTTTAGTCGCTACTGTTAGTTTGGAACGATAAATATAGACCATAAAAAAGCCTAACTAATGATGAGTTAGGCTTTTTTTGCTAGATAGGCTAGCAATATTATTGGTCTTTAAAACTGATACCTAAAGTTAAGGTCCTGCAACGCGCTCAATAGCAACGTTACCCACGCCTTTACTCGTAATACCGAGTTTTTTGGCGGCACCATAAGATAAGTCTAATACACGGTTACCATGAAATGGGCCACGATCGTTCACTTTTACCACGACACTTTTACCATTGGTCTTGTTAGTGACTTTGACATAGCAGTTCAATGGTAATGAGCGATGCGCTGCAGTTAAACCGTTCATGTCAAAAGTTTCGCCACTGGCAGTCTTGCGACCATGAAACTTACGACCATACCAAGACGCAAGACCAGTCTGCTTGAACTTACTGACAGAGTTAGAAGCAACAGCTGTTAAGCGCTCTAATACATCTTCATCATTGGTAACTTGTGTCGTATCATTGGCTAACAATGAGCTGCTAAGTGCCAATGAAGTCGGCTGACGGGCTGACTTTACCAAACTTGATGCACCATCATGCTGACGGCTTAGTTCACCAAGTACACGGTCAATGTGGGAGGCGTTATCTTGCGAAATCATAGCAAGTGTGGTCTTTGCTTCTACAGCATTTGCATTGGTAGCGACTGCAGAGCCAGCAAATAACATTGCTGACATTGTAAGTAAACCAGATAAACGCTTGTTCATAAATACCTCTATAACTTATACATCAAAACCTAACTCTAAATATTTTAGATTGAGCATGGTATTAATCTATTATTTTCATATTGATTAATGCGTGGCTCTTATAGATATTAATATATGGTAATTTTTCATTTCATTATCATCAGTGTTCAGCAGAAATAGAGCTAAAGCGACTGATGATACGCTCAAATGATAGTTAGCGATAAGCATTGAATACAAAGTCCAAAATCAGGACTGAGTGACAATGTCACTATATGTCGTATTTACATGATGTGCGATCTACAAACTTTTTTAGAATGCTACGTTAATAAAAGGTTCAGAGGACATCGCGTATCGCTTTGTTATCAAACCGTTAATTAAGTAGTGTATTTGAAAGTCTGGAATCTACAAGATGCTAACTATACGGCTACGCTACAACCTAAATATATTTAAATGCAAAGTTTATTAGTAGCTATGTACGGGTTATGTATCAGAGTACAGTAAAACGAGGTTAACGCAATTTTTTGTAAAAAACAAGGAATAAAATCTTTCTGAACTTATAGGCGATTAACTCATATTGAAAATCATGTCTAT